>JAITNI010000206.1 GCA_031290535.1 Zoogloeaceae bacterium | reverse complement strand
GGAACTCCAGTTTGCGGCAAATCTCGCCCCGGAGAGCACAGAGGCCAACGCGCAGGCGAGCGCGATCGTGCAGGCGTTCGCGACGCGGCTGCCGAAGGTGCGAAATCTGCTCGACAGCGATATTCGCGCCGCTTACGAGGGCGACCCGGCGGCGCGGAGCGTGGATGAAGTGCTGGTCTGCTATCCGGGCATCTTCGCCATCACCTACCACCGTTTGGCGCATGAACTGTACGCGCTGGGCGTGCCGCTGGTGGCGCGCATCATCGCCGAAATCGCGCATTCTTCCACCGGCATCGACATCCATCCGGGGGCGAGCATTGGCAGCAGTTTTTTCATCGACCACGGCACGGGCGTGGTGATTGGCGAGACCACCGTCATTGGCGAACGGGTACGCATCTATCAGGCCGTAACCCTGGGCGCGAAGCGTTTTCCGGTTGATGAGCACGGCAATCTGCTCAAGGGCGGGGCGCGGCATCCCCTCGTTGAGGATGATGTGGTGATTTACGCCGGAGCAACCATTCTGGGGCGCATCACCATCGGGCGCGGTTCTTCCATTGGCGGCAGCGTCTGGCTCACCCGCAGCGTGCCCCCGGAAAGCAACATCACCCAGGCGCTGGTGCGTCAGGATGCGTTTGAAGCCGGTAGCGGCATCTGATGCGTTCGCCAGTCTGGGCCACCCTTCCCTGTCGGGCAAGGCGGCGAGGCGCGCCGCGCATCCCTTGCGGGGACTGGTTCATACGAAAAAACATATATGCCTAATAACAAAAATTTATATGTGGAACCCAAGCCTAAATAAGAAATACATATATGCTTATTCAAAATAAAGTGGTACTTTTGCCGCAGTCATCATTTTTGAGGGACGCCCGCCCCGGTGCGGCGCTTCCATAAACGGCAGTACTTCATTTTTTTATGACAGGAGAAACAAAACATGACGGACATTCATGAAGCACAAACCGCGTTAAGCGATGTCGCCGCCCGGACACTGGCAAACGCCACCAAAACCGTGCCGATGCTGCCGAGCATCACGCCGCGCTGGCTGCCGCACTTTTTGCAATGGACGCCGGTCGAGGCGGGCATCTACCGGGTCAACCGGGTCAAGGACGGCTCCCGCATCACGGTAGACTGTTCCAGCCGCGACGAAAAGGAATTGCCGCAAACCTACGTCGATTACGAGGAATGGGGCCGGGAATACATGTTGAGCGCCGTAAACGCCGTGGTGGATGTGCATACCCGCGTCTCCGACCTCTACAGCAGCCCGCACAACCAGATTCAGGAACAACTGCGCCTGACGATCGAAATCATCAAGGAACGTCAGGAAAGCGAACTCATCAACAACAAGGAATATGGCCTGCTCAACAATGTCGCGCCCGAACAGCGTGTCCAGCCCCTGACTGGCGCGCCGACGCCGGATGACCTTGACGAGCTGATTAGCCGGGTGTGGAAGGAACCCGCCTTTTTCCTCGCCCACCCCAGAGCCATCGCCGCTTTTGGTCGCGAATGCACCCGGCGTGGCGTGCCGCCGCCGACGGTGTCGCTGTTTGGCTCCCAGTTCATCACCTGGCGCGGCATTCCGCTGGTGCCGAGCGACAAGCTGGAAGTCAGTGGCGGCAAGACCAATATCCTGCTGCTGCGTACGGGCGAAACCCGTCAGGGCGTGGTGGGGCTTTACCAGCCCAATCTACCGGGCGAACAAAGCCGGGGTCTGGCGGTGCGCTTCATGGGCATCAATCACAAGGCCATTGCCTCGTACCTGATTTCTCTCTATTGCTCTCTGGCCGTCCTGACGGAAGATGCGCTTGCCGTGCTCGAAAACGTAGAGGTGGACAAGTACCATGAGTACGCGCACCAGTACGCCTGAGATGGCGGGCCTCGCTGGCCTGCATTCCCCGCTGGCTGACCCGCTGGCCGCGCCAGACCCTTTTTCTGGTCTGCCCGATGTGGCGGAACTGGCGCAACTGGCGACCGCCCTGTTCAACGAACTGCCTGCACAATGGGAGCCGGGCAAGACCTGCCCGGAACTGGCGACCAAAGGCGCCAGCCTTCTGGCGTCGTCTGCGGTGGGCGATGTAGCAGGCAACACTTTTGTGGCCAACACGGCGGGCAGCTTCCCCGTAACAGGTCAGACGCCGGGATTGTCCCCCAAAACTGGCGACGCCGCGCATCCGGCCATTTCGCCTTACGCCGCTTCTCCTGCCACAACCTCCCCTGCCGCCGCGTCACCGGGCGGGGCGTGGACGACCGTCCAGCAGGCGGACATTCCTTCGCCCGCCTCTGCCGCCTCCGGCATTGCGGCGCTGGAATCCGGCCTGCCGGGGTTTGATGCGCCCTTGCCGGAAATTCAGGAACTGGCCGGACTGGCGCTGGGTCTGGACAGCAAGGCGGTGACAAGTACGGTCTCGCCCTATTATTTTCTGGAACACGTCCCGCCTGCCGCATCCGTTGCGCCGACGTTTTCGCCGGGCGTACCGGGCATTCAGGTACCCGGCGTCAGCGCCGTCCCGTTTGCGCCCCCCCAGGCGCATCCCTTGCCGGGGCAGGCGTTTGATGTGCAGGCCGTGCGGCGGGATTTTCCGATTCTGGGCGAAACGGTCAATGGACGTCCGCTGGTGTGGCTGGACAACGCCGCCACCACGCAAAAGCCGCAGTTCGTCATCGACCGTCTGGCGTATTTTTACGCGCACGAAAACTCCAATATTCACCGCGCCGCGCACGAACTGGCGGCGCGCGCCACGGACGCCTACGAGGCCGCCCGCGACACCGTGCGGCGCTTCCTCAACGCCGGTTCGGCCAATGAAATTGTGTTTGTGCGTGGCACGACCGAAGGCATCAATCTGGTCGCGCAAAGCTGGGGACGGCAAAACCTGAAGGCGGGCGATGAAATCCTCATCACCTGGCTGGAACACCACGCCAATATCGTGCCCTGGCAGCAACTGGCGGCGCAAACCGGCGCGGTGCTGAAAGTCGCGCCAGTCAATGATCTGGGTGAAGTGCGGCTGGAGGAATACGAAAAACTGCTCGGCTCGAAGACAAAACTGGTCTCCTTCACGCAGGTCTCGAACGCGCTGGGGACGGTGACGCCCGCCGCGCAAATGACGCGCATGGCGCACGCCTGGGGCGCAAAAGTGCTGGTGGACGGGGCGCAATCCGTCTCGCACCTGCGCGCTGATGTGCAGGCGCTTGATTGCGACTGGTTCGTGTTCTCCGGCCACAAGGTGTTCGGCCCCACCGGCATTGGCGCGGTGTATGGCAAGGAAGGTCTCCTGAACGCCACCGACCCCTGGCAGGGCGGCGGCAACATGATCCGCGACGTGACCTTTGAAAAAACCCTGTACCACGACGCGCCGGCCCGCTTTGAAGCCGGAACCGGCAACATCGCCGATGCCGTGGGACTGGGCGCGGCGCTGGAGTATGTGGAACGGCTGGGGATTGAAAACATCGCCCGCCATGAGCACGACCTGCTCACGCACGGCACACGCCTGCTGGAAGAAATCCCTGGTGTGCGGCTGATCGGCAAGGCGGCGGAAAAGGCGGGCGTGCTCTCCTTCGTGCTGGCTGGCTACAACACCGAAGAAGTCGGCGCGGCGCTCAACAAGGAAGGCATCGCGGTGCGCTCCGGCCACCACTGCGCCCAACCCATCCTGCGCCGCTTCGGCCTGGAAGCCACAGTGCGCCCGTCGCTGGCGCTCTACAACACCCACGCCGACCTGGATGCGCTGGCTGCGGCGGTCTGGAAACTGCGGCGGCGAAAATCCGGGGTTTAACGGCGAGCGCAACAAAGAGCCATGCTGAAATCGCATGGCTCTTTTTTTATTCTGGCGAAGAACAAATTCCATTTCGCAACAGAAACTGGAGGCACAATTCGGGGCACGGCATGACCTGTCCTCTCCCCGCCCATCCCTGACAAGCATTGTGTTCCATACTTCACAGGAAAATATAGCGGTTCTCAAAAATAATCCAACGCCTCTTCAGCGAGGAAGCGCTTGCCGGGGCTGTGCAGAGACCGTAAGTTCAAGCGCAGCGCAGTCCGATCATTCACCTCTCCGGCACGAAAGCGCCGCTGTCTTTTTCGATTCCCAGAAAAGACAAAGTGCAGCGCTTTACGCCAGAATGTACAACCACCGGAGTGCGCTGCGCTTATTAGCCTACGCGCTACGCGCTGGCAACTTTTGTGCAAGAGGGTTGCATAATGTTGGGACAGAGGCGTATGATCTTAGAATCTTTCTGGCGGACAGTCACTCATGTTCTGGAACCTTTCATTTCGGGGGACGCTTCTGGGGAAATGGCTCAGACGCAAAACCAACTTCGGATGCCTTCTTGGCCTCTGTTTTGTCAGCCTGTTGGCCTTGCTACCGCTACAGGCGGAGGCATCAATGTGCAGCCTCAGTCATCCGCAAATTTGGTATGACAATGCGGATGTTGTGGTGACTGGACTAAAAAAAGGGGTTTCCAAGACGGCTGACGGTTCTTTCTGGGAGGTTGAGGTATTACGAACCTGGAAATCTGAAATGCCCATTCCAACAAACATACTTGTATTAGGCCGAATTTACGGGGAAGGGGCTTCTCTTTTGTATCTCACGCGTAGAGATGGAATTTTGCGGGTAATGGGTTGTGGTGCGAGTTTGCATGAGTCTTTTCCAAATTACTCCTCTCGCAGTAAATGGCTCGAACGAATTTCAGCATGTCATTGCCCAAGTTATGATGCACAAGGCTGGTATGACCATGCTGATGCTGTTGTTGATGCAAAAGTCGAAAGCATTGTTGAAAAAGGTGCCGAAAGATTTGCCCATTTGAAAATTGAAGTTTTCTGGAATCCTGAATCGTTGCCAAGAAAACTGACCGTGCGAACGGAAGACAATATTCATACAAATTGCGGATATCCTGTTGAGCAAGGAAGGGGCTATCTATTATACCTTCGCCGTGATGAAACAGGACAATTTTCAACTGATTTTTGTTCGGGGAATCTCGACCCCTCTGAGTATAGTGGCGGTGCTGATAGACCTCAAAATAACCGTTTTAAATGGTTTGATAATCAAAAGAGTCAGAAAAACTTTGACTCGACAGATTAAGAAAATACCAAACGGTAAAACAGGCGTAACTGTTTTTTGGTCGCAATGTAGAGTGCCGAAGGGTACTCTCTATGACCTTTATACGTCCATGTTTTTTTAGGAGGCTTTATCATGGCAGCGCACAGGCTGGAGAAGCGCATCACACTCCGGCAGTTGTACCTTCCGGCGTAAAGCGCTGTACTTTGTCTTTTCAGGAAATCTGAAAAAACTGACAGCGGCGCTTTCACGCCGGAGAGGCGAAGGGTCGGACTGCGTGCTCGTTTCTTCAACCAGCGGCTCACCTCTATCCCATCCATGCAGCAGGTGAGGGGATTTTTTATGTCGCGCTCTTTCCTCTTCCCCGTACGGTGATTCTTTTTGGGAGCCGCTATCACATGCGCCTTGCCATTCCTCTTCAGGCATGTTTCACTTGCGCCTTGTGATCGTTCCTGTGCTTTTTACGTATGCGCTTCAAGGCTTCGCCCCGACCTTCCCTCCCCTCTTTTCAAAATCCCCCCAAAATTGACTGGACGGGGATGGTCTGGCTGTTTTTGTTTTTCTGGTATTTTTCCGCGCTGCCCCAGGTCTGTCTCCTCATCTCCGGCGCGGCGGGGTTTGAGGGGTTGCGAAATACCGTTTTTTTGAGCCTTGTCTGGCTGATACCGGTCTTGCTCCTACCGCGCTGGACGCGCCCGATCAGCGCCCTCCTCGGCCTGATGCTCTGGGGCGCGGCGCTGGTGGAGTTGGGGTATTTTTTCCTCTACGGGCAAACCTTCTCGCAAACCGCCCTGTTCGTGATGTTTGAATCCAACCCGGCAGAAAGCGGGGAATATTTCGGGCAATATTTCAACTTTTGGCTGGCGCTCGGCCTCCTCGCCTACAGCGGCGTCGCCTTTCTGCTCTGGCGACGCCTGCGCCCGGTGCACCTCCCGCGCCCTCACGCGCTGGCGGCGGTGACGCTGGCGCTGCTGGCGAGTCTGGGCGATCCCCTCGCCAAAACGCTGGAAGCCGACGACCTGAATGTCGCCCGCCTCGAAAGCAAAATACAAGCGCGTATAAAACCCGCCGTCCCCTGGAAATTGCTGCTCGGCTATCGCCAATATCACCAGCAGCTTAACCGCCTGCAAAACAATTTACAGGAACCCGCCGCCCTGCCGCCGCTCGCCCATCTCAAGGACGCGAATGGCGACACGCCGCGCACGCTGGTGCTGGTCATCGGCGAATCTACCGCCCGTCCGCGCATGAGCCTGTACGGCTACGCGCGCAAAACCACGCCGCGTCTGGAAGTTTTACGCGACAGCGGCAAGCTGGCCGTGTTCAATCAGGTGGTCGCGCCCAGTCCCTACACCCTCAAGGTCATGCAACAGGCGCTCACCTTTGCCGACCCGCAACATCCCGACCGTTTTTTAAGCGAACCCTCCCTGATGCGCCTGATGAAACAGGCGGGCTACAAAACCTTCTGGATCACCAACCAGCAAACCATGACCCGGCGCAACACCCTGTTTACCACCTTCTCACAGCCTGCGGACGCGGTGTATTACCTCAACGATAATCCGTCGCAAAACACCAATCACTATGACGAAGTCGTCTTCGCGCCCTTTGCGGAAGGGTTGCGGGACGCCGCGCCGAAAAAATTCATCGTCATTCACCTGCTTGGGGCGCATTCCCATTACCACAACCGCTATCCCGCCGCTCATGAAAAATTTACGGGGCGTCAGAACGTCCCTGTCGGCCTTTCCAACGAACAGTTTTACCTGTACAACAGTTACGACAACGCCATTCTGTACAATGATTTTATCGTCTCCCGCCTGATGGACATGTTTCTGGAAAACGACGCGAATGGCTTTCTGCTGTATTTTTCCGACCACGGCGAAGAAGTGTTCGACACGCCGCAGCATCAAAGGGTCGGGCGCGACGAACGCGCCCCCACCCGCAACATGTATACCATCCCCTTTCTGCTCCTGACGTCGCCCGAATGGCAGAAAACCCACCCGCTTGATTTGTCTGCGCTCGCCGACCGTAAGTACAGCAGCGCCCATCTGATTCATACCTGGTCAGATCTGGCGGGGCTTTCCTATGACCAATTTCAGCCCGAATTGAGCCTTGTCAATCCTGCCTTCCGGGAAATCCCCCGCTGGATTGGCGACTCTGACGATCAAAAATCATTGCGGGATTTTGACGCGCTACCGCACTAGGGAAGCCTGAATAATTCCAAGCCGTTCGGGCTGAGGCAGTCGTTGCCCTTGTTTTTGCAGGGAATGCCCAACGACAAACTCAGGGCGAACGGGATTATTCAGAGTCTCCCTAATATCATGCGGGCGCGTGGCAGATCGCGCCCTATACTCCCCAGAACAATTGCGGGCATCCGCCGCGCTCGCCCCACAAAAAAGCGTTCTGCCCAAAGCGACGCGCCAGATCAAGCGCGTCGTTTTGCGGGAGCGACAGTATGAAAAACGTCGGTTCAAGCGGCCAGTCGCCTCCGGCGGAATGGTGTTCGCCGGGAAAAATCCGGTAGCCCTGTTCTTGCAGGACGTGCCGCAATGCCGCCTGACGCGGGCGGTTCCGGGCGACAGACAAGCGTTTTGAGGCGGGATTCCAGGCGGTGAGCACGCCCCAGCAGGCCACCCCCTCCCCCGCCAGCCAGCCATCCAGACGCGGCGCGGGTTCATCCACGCGCAACACGAGTTCGCCTGCGGGCAGGCGCACATGGTAGGCCGTGGCCCGGTAGGCGTGTTCCAGCGTGACGTCCCTCGTCATACCGGGGTCACTCCTCCTCCCCGTCAAAATCCGCCACGCCGATCAGGCGTTCGGCCTCAATCACAGGCATTGCCTCAACTTCTTTCAGGCGGCGGGAGAGGACGCGGGTGCGGGTTTCGGCTTTGCCGATGCTGCTGCTGGCTTCGTCCAGCTTCTTTTTGGTGTGCGCCAGCGCCTCGCCGAATTTGCTGAATTCGGTCTTGACCGCGCCCAGCACGGCCCAGACTTCCGCCGAGCGCTGTTCGATCGCCAGGGTGCGAAAGCCCATTTGCAGGCTGTTCAGGAGGGCGGCCAGCGTCGTGGGGCCAGCCAGATTCACCCGCCATTCGCGTTGCAGGGTATCGGCCAGACCGGGACGGCGCAGGGCTTCGGCGTACAGCCCTTCGATGGGCAGATAGAGAATGGCAAAATCGGTGGTGTGCGGCGGCGCGACGTATTTTTCGCGGATGCTTTTTGCTTCCATCTTCAGACGGGTTTCAATCGCCTTGCCCGCTTCTTCCACCGCCGCCGGGTCGCCTTTTTCCTGCGCGTCCAGCAGCCGCTGGTAATCTTCCATCGGAAACTTGGCGTCAATGGGGAGCCAGACGGGCGCTTCCGCCGTCTGCCCCGGCAGGCGAATGGCAAATTCCACCCGGTCATTGCTGCCGGGACACGTTGCCACATTGCAGGCGTATTGTCCGGCGGTCAGCAACTGTTCCAGCAGATTGGCCAACTGCACTTCGCCCCAGGATCCCCGCGTTTTGACATTGGTGAGCACCCGCTTCAAATCCCCCACCCCGGTTGCCAGCGCCTGCATTTCGCCCAAGCCCCGATGCACCTGTTCCAGACGCTCGCTCACCAGTTTGAAGGATTCGCCCAGACGCTGTTCCAGTGTGGCGTGCAGTTTTTCATCCACGGTACGGCGCATTTCCTCCAGCTTGCCCGCGTTGTCTTTTTGCAGCGCCTGCAACTGGGTTTCCACGGCGGCGCGCAATTGCACAAACCGCTCGTCCAGCCCTTGCGAATAGCGGGTCAGCTCGCGGGCGAAGGCTTCCAGACGTTCGCCTTGCAGGTTCCCCAATTGCCCCAGATGCTGACTCAAGGTTTGCGCCAGACGCGCTTCCCCCTGCCTCCGTTCCTCCCGTTCGCGGAAGGCGCTCTCGGCGGCCACCTTGCGGTTTTGCGCCAGTTCCTCGCGCAGACTGCGGGCAAGCCGCTCAAAACCGCCGCTGACCTCCTCGCGCAGAGCGGCCAGCAATTTTTCTTCCCCGCCCGCGTCCGCGCCGGTCTTGTGGACGCGCCAGAGCAGGAACAGCAACGGGCATTGCAACAGCAACAGGGTCAAGAGCAGATAGTCAGTCATTCATTCAACTCGCCAATCAAAGACCGCCATTTTACGCCGCAACGGGCACAGGCGTCTGCATCAAGATTTTCAATGGCGTCCCAAAGCAGGCATTCTGCCTTCAATGCCCGTCCATTTTTACGCTTCCCCCCGCCGCGCAAAAACCAGCTTGCGGACGAAATCCATTTTTTCGGCATAGTATGGGTCGGTGCTGGCGCGGGAAAAATGAACCCCCGTGGTCGCGGGCAGGCCGTAGTGCCAACCGGTAATGCGAAGTTTTCCCGCTGCGCCGTCGTCCGCCACACGGCCAAAATGTGCCATTTTCATCAACCAGAACGCGATGCCCGCCCGGATGTTGTGGACGGGATGCTGAAAAATGGATTGG
>JAITNI010000172.1 GCA_031290535.1 Zoogloeaceae bacterium | reverse complement strand
CCGCCGTTTTGGCGTTGGCCGCGCCCTGACGGAAGGCTTCCACGATGCCGGGGATTTCTGTCGTTTCCAGCGCGCGCGGGGTGTCGTAAGATTTTTGCGGGCGCACCAGGCTGACGTGGCCTTCCGCCGCGATGGCGCTGGGAGCAACGGGGGCGTCGCCATTGAGATAAAGCGGGTCGGAGATGCGGCCCACATGCCAGAGCTGCGCGAAGATGCGCCCGCCCGCTTTGTGCACGGCCTCCGTCACCACTTTCCAGCCCGCGATCTGCGCCGCGCTCCAGATACCCGGCACGTCGGGGTAGCCGACGCCCTGCGGGCTGACGGGCACGCCTTCGCTGATAATGAGTCCGGCGTTGGCGCGTTGCGCGTAATATTCTGCCGTCAAGGCCGTGGGCACACCGCCCGCGCTGGCGCGACAACGGGTCATTGGCGCCATGATGACGCGGTTGGGGAGGGTGAGATCGCCGAGTTGCAGGGGGTCAAACAGGGTAGGCATGGGAAAATTCCTTTCTGGAAAAAGGGGAAACGAAAGTGCAAGGATCACCGGATTTCGGGCGGTGCGTAAAAAACCGTGACAAGGGGCAAGTATAGTCAGATTTCGAGCGGCATGTAAAAACCGTTCGGATTGTAAAGGCTCGTTCGTGGTGAACGCCCTTCGACAGGCTCAGGGCGAACGGAGGTTTTTCTTCCCCGTTCATGGTGAGCCTGTCGAACCATGAATGGGGAAGTCCGCCGCCCTCAACCCCGCTCCGCCCTCGCCCTTCGACCGGCTCAGGATGCGCGGCGGGGGAACGGAAATTACACGGGCAAAAACCGTTCGCCCATCGCTATAACCCCTTCGGCAGCGGAAAACTGATGCGTTCCTCAACGCCTTCCTGCTCAAGGGTGACGCCGCCCCTGGCGTGCAGGCGTTCGATGACCTGCGTGACCAGAACTTCGGGCGCGGACGCGCCAGCGGAGAGGCCGATTTTTGTTTTGCCCTTCAGCCAGTCGTCCCGGATTTCGGCGGCGGTATCGACCAGACAGGCGTCTGTGCCCATTTTGGCCGCCACTTCCTGCAAGCGCCGGGAGTTGGAGCTGTTCAGGCTGCCGACGATCACCACGCCGTCGCATTGCCGCGCCAGCGTCTTGACGGCGTTCTGGCGGTTCTGGGTGGCGTAGCAGACATCGGCGATCTTTGGCCCCTGAATGTGGGGAAAGCGCGCGCGCAGGGCGTCGATCACCTCGCGGGCGTCATCGACGGAAAGAGTGGTCTGGGTGACGTAGGCCAGCGCCGCCGGGTTTTTTAGCGCGAGGTTTCTGACATCGGCGGCGGTTTCGACCAGTTGAATCCCGGTCTCGCCCTGCCCCATCGCGCCTTCGACTTCCGGGTGTCCCTTGTGGCCGATCATGATGACTTCGCAACCCTGGGCGCGCATTTTGTCGATTTCCACATGCACCTTGGTGACGAGCGGGCAGGTGGCGTCGAAGACCTTGAGCTGTCGGGCGGCGGCCTCGGCGCGTACCGCCTTGGAGACGCCGTGGGCGCTGAAAATGACGGTGTTGCCGGGCGGGACTTCTTCCAGTTCCTCGACAAAAACCGCCCCCTGGGCACGCAGGTTGTCGCAGACGAATTTGTTATGCACGACTTCGTGACGCACATAGATCGGCGCGCCGCATTTTTGCAGGGCGCGTTCGACAATGGCGATCGCCCGTTCGACCCCGGCGCAAAAGCCGCGTGGATTGGCAAGCAGGATGTCCATGAGGAGGTGGCCTTTTCAAGGGTTGATTGGGGAAATTGTGAATATAGCAGTTCTCAAAAATAATCCATCCGCCCGTTCGCCCTAAGTCTGTCGAAGGGCATGGTTCGACAGGCTCACCATGAACGGAAAATTATGGGAACGGCGATAATCCCGTTCGCCCTGAGCCTGGTCGAAGGGTGTTCCCTCTGTAAAAACAAGGGCTTCGACAGGCTCAGCCCGAACGGATTAGGAATATTCAAAGGTTCCCTAGCGGTTAACAATCGTCGGCACATAGCCCAGTGTGCCCTGAATCCGCGTCGCCATGCCTTCGGCGGCGGCGCGGCTGGGATAGGGGCCAAGTTGCAGGCGATAGAGCTGGTCGGTTTTATAGAGGTGAATCGCCTCGGTGAGCCATTCCAGTTCGTGACTCAAATGGGCCTTCAGGTTTTCGGCGTTCTCCAGACTCGCAAACGCGCCGAGTTGCAAAAAAAGGCCGGCGGCGGGCATTGCTTCGGTCGGGGTCAGAGACGGGGGTTCCTCTTCCGTCAACAGGCGCGCGAGGGCGTCCAGTTCTTCGCTCTGGCGGGGAGGAATCACCGTCACGGCAGGCACGGCGCTGGCATACACTGGCGACAGGGATTCGGATTCGCCGGGCACAATGGCCTCGACAATCACGCGCCCGCTGCCGCTGTTGATCGTGCCCAGCTTGTGCGCGGCCACATAGGAAAGATCCATGATGCGACTGGCGTGGAACGGCCCCCGGTCATTGACGCGCAGCACCACGCTGCGGCCATTGGCCGGATTGGTGACGCGCGCGTAGGAGGGCAGCGGCAGGGTCGGATGCGCGGCGGTCATGGCGAACATGTCGTAGGTTTCGCCGGTGGAAGTCTTCTGGCCGTGAAATTTCTTGCCGTACCAACTGGCAATGCCGTCCTGGCGAAAGGGTTTGACCTGCGTGAGCGGCACATATTTTTTGCCGAGCACCTCATAGGGACGGTTGGCCCATTTGTGCAGCGGTTCCGCGCTCGGTTGGGCGTCGGGCACGGCGTCCAGATCAATGCCGCTGGCGTCGGCGGGGCCATCGTCCTTGTAATATCCGCCGCCCTGCGGGGAAGAGGTGGACGGAATCGTCTTGATGAGCGGCGGCAGTGTGCTGGCAACGCGGCGCGGCGTCAGGCTACAGGCGTTCAGAAGTATTGCGCCCAAGGCCAGCAGCAGGAGTTGGAGGAAACGCTTGTTCATGTCTGTTTACAGTTTGCGGTGAGTTTTGATGGCCATCAACATGCCGACGCCCAGCATCAGCGTAACCAGCGCCGTGCCGCCGTAGCTGATGAAGGGCAGCGGCACGCCAACAACGGGCAGAATGCCGGAGACCATGCCCATATTCACAAAGGCGTAGATGAACAGCACCAGACTGATGGCGCCCGCCAGCAGACGGGAAAACAGGGTGGGCGCTGAAGCGGCGATGAACAGGCCGCGTGTGACCAGCAGCGTAAACAGCAACAGCAAGACCGCATTGCCCATCAAACCCCACTCTTCCGAAAACACCGCAAAAATGAAATCGGTGTGTTTTTCCGGGATAAATTCCAGATGCGTTTGCGTGCCGTTCAGCCAGCCCTTGCCGAATGGCCCGCCGGAACCGATGGCGATGGTCGACTGGATGATGTGATAGCCCGCCCCAAGCGGGTCGGAGGTGGGGTCAAGCAGGGTCAGCACGCGGCGGCGCTGGTAGTCGTGCAGCGCCATGCTCCAGACAAAGGGCAGCGCCGCGCCCGCCGCCACGCTCATGCCGAGCATGATTTTCCAGGGCAGTCCGGCAAAAAAGATGACAAAAAATCCCGCCGCGCCCACCAGTAGCGAGGTGCCCAGATCGGGCTGTTTCAGAATCAGGAGAATGGGGAGCGCCAACAGCAGCGCCGCAATGGCGAAGTGCTTCAATTTCAGTTCCGACTCGTGTTTGTGGAAAAACCAGGCCAGCATCAGGGGCATGGCGATTTTCATGATTTCCGAGGGCTGAATCCGCACCAGCCCCAGCGAGAGCCAGCGTCTGGAGCCATTGACGCTGACGCCGAACAAAAACACGCCCACCAGCAGAAGGATTCCCACGAGGTAGAGCGGCACGGCAAAGCGCATCAGTTGCCGGGGCGACACCTGCGAGACGGCGACCATGAGGGCAAAGGCCGCCAGCATATTCACAATCTGGTTGTCCAGCCGGGAAAGACCCGTGGAAGCGGTGGCGGAATAGACCGTTATGAGGCCCATGCCCATCAGGAGCGCCACCACGAGGAGCAGGGGCAGATCCAGATGGGCGACCATCTGCCGCAGCCAGTATTTGAGCCGGGACATCATGGCGCGGCGTCCTCCGCTTCTTCATGGTCATGATCGGGGCCGTCTTCGGGCGCGTCGACTTCCGGCGCCGGACTGTGGGCTTCCTTGTTCAGGAGATA
Source organism: Zoogloeaceae bacterium (assembly GCA_031290535.1). Classification (GTDB taxonomy): domain Bacteria; phylum Pseudomonadota; class Gammaproteobacteria; order Burkholderiales; family Rhodocyclaceae; genus Azovibrio. Next base: position 6,255 of record JAITNI010000172.1, on the reverse strand, counting down.
ATAGTCGAACACCTGCCGGGCGATCGGGGCGGCAGACGTCGCGCCGAAGCCGCCGTTTTCCACCATCACGGCCACGACAATGCGCGGCTCATCAACGGGCGCGAAAGCGATGAACCAGGAGTGATCGCGCAGTTTTTCCTTGGCGCGTCCGGCATAACGCTGCCCTTTCAGGCTATATACCTGCGCCGTGCCGGTCTTGCCGCCGGACTCATAAGCCGCGCCCGCAAAGGCGCGCGCCCCCGTCCCCTCCTTGTTGACGCCCGCCATCGCGGCCTTGATGAAATCCACATGTTCGCGTTGCAGGGGGATTTCGCGCACCGGTTGCGTTTCCAGGGTACGCACCTCGCCCGTGCCCGGATTTTTGATGGCGGCGACGAGATGAGGCCGGAAAACGCGCCCATAATTCAGGATATTGGCCAGCGCGTGCGCCATCTGCAAGGGCGTGTAGGCATTGTAGCTCTGTCCGATGCCCACCGAAATGGTTTCCCCGGCAAACCATTTTTGCTGTTCGCGTTTTTTGAAGCGCGCCGCTTTCCATTCCGGCGAAGGCAGGACGCCAGTGCTCTCGCCCGGAATGTCGATTTCCGTGCGTTTTCCCAAACCGAGTCCGCCCATGAAGCGGGCGATGCTGTCAATGCCCATGTCGTTGGCGAGGTGGTAATAATAGGTATTGCAGGAGGCGACGATGGATTTTCGCATGTCGACGATGCCGTGCCCGCCCGCCTTGTCGTCCATGAAACGGTGGTTGCCGAAATTGAAATAGCCGGGGTCGGCAATCGTCTGTTGCGGGGTGCGTTTGCCGGTGCTCAAGGCCGCCATCGCCATCAGGGGCTTGAAGGTGGAGCCGGGGGGATAGGCGCTATAGATGGCGCGGTTCAGCATGGGTTTGTCGGGATTGTTGTTGAGCGCGTCCCAGTCGTCAAAGCGGATGCCGTCGACAAACAGGTTGGGGTCAAAGGCGGGCGAGGCGACCAGCGCCAGCACCGCGCCGTTCCGGGGGTCAAGCGCGACCAGCGAGCCGCGCCGGTTGCCGAAGGTGGCTTCGGCCATTTTTTGCAGTTGGCTGTCCAGCGTCAGAATCAGGTTGTTGCCGGGAATCGGAGCCGAGCGCGACAGCACGCGCACCGCCTGCCCGCCCGCGTCCACTTCCACCTGTTCGTAACCGGTGATGCCATGCAGTTCAAATTCATAATTTTTTTCCAGCCCGATTTTGCCAATGAGGGTCGTACCCTTGTAGGTGAGGTTGCGCCCCGCCTCTTTTTCCTGTTCGGCCAGCGCTTCATCAACCCACTGCTGCTCTTCCTGATTGATGCGGCTGATGTAGCCGATGGCGTGCGCGGCCAGCGTACCCTCCGGGTACTGGCGAAACAGTCGCGCCTTGACTTCAACGCCCGGAAAACGGTAACGGTGCGCGGCAAAACGGGCGACTTCCTCATCGCTCAAACGGGTCCGCAGGGGGATGGATTCAAAGTTTTTCGATTCCTCCCGCAGGCGCTTGAAGCGCTTGATGTCCTTCGCCTCAATGGGGATGATTTCCGCAAGCTGGGCGATGGTCTCATCCAGATTTTGCAGTCTGGCGGGCGTGACTTCCAGCGTATAGGCAGAATAATTGCGCGCCAGAATGACGCCGTTTTTGTCTTCGATGTTGCCCCGGTTGGGCACGACGGGCACCAGAGAAATGCGGTTACTCTCGGCGCGGGTGGCGTAATATTCTTTTTGCGTCACCTGCAAATAATACAGATTGGCAAACAGCAACAGAAAAAACAGCGGCACGCCGACAATGGCAAGCCGGACGCGATGGCGGAACTTCTGGAGTGCCTGATCGGGGTGCGAAAATTCGTTTTGCATGAGAGGCCGCCCGCTTCAGATGGGACGGTTTTCATCGCGCTCTTCGGGCTGGTACTGGGGCGCGAGGAGCAGGAAGGAGAGGGTCGGCCAGAGCAGGGTGGCGATGAACGGCGCCAGAAATTGTCCCCAGCCGGGAAAATTGCCGCCCGCCACCATGCGAATCAGGATTTGCAGACCTGCCGCCACAAAGAACAGCGGCGCGATGTGCAGCGCCTGCTGCGTGAGGGGAAACCACAACAGCCGCCGCGACAGGCTGGTGGCCGCATAGCAGAGCAGCACGTAGGCGAGCGCGTGTTGCCCCAGCGCCGCGCCATCGGCCATGTCCATGAGCACGCCCAGCAAAAACGCCGTCCCCAGCCCCACCTTGCGGCATTCGCGCACACTCCAGAAGGCGAGCGTCAGCATCACCCAGTCGGGCATCAGGAGCCACTGGCGCGTCGGCAACATGTTCAGGAGCAGCGCCAAAAGGAGGGACAACAAAATGAACCACGACTGGGCGGGTTTCAGGATGCGGGCGGACTGGTTGGTGGCGTACATGGGCTTCCTTCAGCCGCCGCGCGCACGGCGGTTTGGCCGCTGTCCGGCGCGGGCAGGCGTTTTGTGGTTGGGCGCGGCGTTTTCGGCTGCGTCCGGGCGGGGGGGCAATTCCGGGCGCGGGCGCAATACCATCACCAGCGTGTGATTTTCCACGGCGGCGACGGGCACGGCGATGATGCGGGCAAAAGCATCGCTGCTGTCGTGACTGACCTCGATGATTCTGGCGACCGGAAAACCGGGCTGGTACAGGTCATCCAGCCCCGATGTAATCAAAATATCGCCGGGTTGCACATCAGCATTGGCGGGGATGTATTTCAACGTCACCTGTCCGTTGCCCAGACCAAAAATAAACGAGCGTTGTCCGGTGCGCTCCACCTGTACGGGTACACTCTGATCCTTGTCGGTAATCAGGGTCACTTCGGCGGAAAAGGGGAATACGCGCGTCACCTGACCGATCAGGCCGTGGGCGTCCAGTACCGGACGCCCCGGCGTCAGTCCCTGCTGCTGGCCCTTGTCCAGATACACCCGGCGGCTGAAGGGGTCGCGGGCGGTGTAGAGGATGCTGGCCGCGTCGCCCGCCGTGCTTTCCCGGCTTTGCAGTGCCAGCAACTGACGCAGGCGCTCATTTTCGGCGATCAGATGCGGGAGCGCGTTCAAAACCGGCGCGGCTTCCAGTTGCGTGGCCTTGAGGGCGTCGTTTTCCGCCTGCACTTTTTCCAGCGCCACCAGATAGTCGGAACCTTCGTTCAAAAACCGCATCGGCGCTTGCGCCACCTGCCGCAACGGTTCAGTCACGAGGGAAAGCCCCTGTCGCGCGTATTCCAGCGCCTGAAAGCGCAAGTCCAGCACAAACAGCGCCAGCGAACAGGCGACGTAAAAGCAGAGCTGGGCCAAAGGCGTTGGCCCGCGCCGGAAAAATGGCGGCGGGGCGTTATCCAGCGAAGCCATGCGATTTCAGCCCGGCGTTTGCCGGGCTGCCCTGTTCAATGCCGCCAACCCCCGCCACATGCACCCTTACGAGGAAGCAAATTCAGAGGCGAAGATGGAGTCGATTTTTTCCATCTTTTCGAGCGCCTGCCCGCAGCCCTTGGCGACGCAGGTGAGCGGGTCTTCGGCCACGATGACCGGCAGGCCGGTTTCTTCCATCAGCAGACGGTCGAGATTGCGAAGCAGCGCGCCGCCGCCGGTCAGCACCATGCCTTTTTCGGCAATGTCCGCGCCCAGTTCCGGCGGCGTTTTTTCCAGCGCCGACTTGACGGCGGAGACCACCTGATTCAAAGGCTCGGTCAATGCCTCCAGAATTTCGTTGGAGGAAATGGTGAATTTGCGCGGAATGCCCTCGGCCTTGTTGATGCCGGAGACTTCCATCTCCTTGACTTCCGTGCCGGGGAAGGCGGAGCCGACGGTTTTCTTGATGTTTTCAGCGGTATTCTCGCCAATCAACATGCCGTAGTTGCGGCTGATGTAGTTGATGATGGCTTCATCGAGCTTGTCGCCGCCCACCCGCACCGAGCCGGAATACACCATGCCGCCCAGAGAAATCACCCCCACTTCCGTGGTGCCGCCGCCGATGTCGACCACCATTGAGCCGGTGGGTTCCGAGACGGGCAGGCCCGCGCCAATGGCGGCCGCCATCGGCTCCTCGATCAAAAACACCTTGCTGGCGCCCGCGTTCATGGCAGAATCGTGAATGGCGCGGCGTTCCACCTGCGTGGAACCGGACGGCACACAGATGATGATGCGCGGCGAGGGAGAAAACAGTTGCGACTGGTGCGCCTTTTTGATGAACTGCTTCAACATCTGTTCCGTGACCGTGAAATTGGCGATCACGCCGTCTTTCATGGGGCGGATGACGGTGATGGGGCCGGGCGCTTTGCCCAGCATATCCTTGGCTTCCTTGCCGACGGCCTGGATGATTTTCTTGGCGTTGGGGCCACCATCCAGCCGAATGGCGACCACAGAAGGTTCATCCAGCACAATGCCGCGATTGCGGGCGTAAATCAGGGTGTTGGCGGTGCCCAGATCAATGGCGAGGTCTTTGGAAAAGTAGCTGCGAAATAGGCCGAACATACGGGGTCAATCCTGTTGGGGAGAATACGGCGAAAATAAAGCTTTTATGATACCTTATAACGTTTTGGCGCAAACGATTTTTTGCGGATGGATGGGCATTGACCCACATTTGTCCGCTCAATACGCCCATTTTTTGAGAGTTTTCTGAAGGAACGCCATGTCGCTGACCCTCTCCGAAGTAGAACGCATCGCCCATCTGGCCCGCATCGAGGTCAGTCCGGCGGAAGCCGAAACCGCCCAACACCACCTGAACGGCATTTTTTCGCTGATCGAAGCCATGCAGGCCGTCGATACCAGCGGGATTGAACCGATGTCGCACGCGCAGGATGTCGCGCAGCGCCTGCGCGCCGATGTCGTCACCCACCATGACCCCGACGGCGCGGCGCGTACCCTTTTTCAGTCCGTCGCGCCGGAGGTGGAAGCCGGACTTTATCTTGTTCCCAAGGTGATTGAATGATTCACGCCTCTTTGAAGACCCTGGGCGCGGCGCTTGCGGAGAAGAAAATCTCCAGCGTCGAACTCGCCCGCCTGTATCTGGAACGCATCGCCCGTTTCAACCCGGAACTCAACGCCTTCATCACGATGGATGAGGAAAAAACCCTCGCTGCCGCCCAGGCGGCGGACGAACGCCTCGCCGCTGGCCGCGCCGGGACGCTGACCGGCATCCCGCTGGCGCAGAAGGATATTTTTTGCGCGCAGGGCTGGCGCACCACCTGCGGCTCGAAAATGCTGGAAAACTTTGTCGCCCCCTATGACGCCACCGTGGTCGTCAAACTGGAACAGGAAGCGGGCATGGTCTCGCTCGGCAAGGTGAATATGGACGAGTTCGCGATGGGGTCGTCCAACGAAACCTCGTATTTTGGCGCGGTCAAAAATCCCTGGGACAAAACCCGCGTACCGGGCGGCTCCTCCGGCGGTTCGGCGGCGGCGGTGGCGGCGGCGCTGGCTCCGGTTGCCACCGGCACCGATACCGGCGGCTCCATCCGCCAGCCCGCCGCGCTCTGCGGCCTCACTGGCATCAAGCCGACCTACGGCCTCGTCTCCCGTTACGGGATGATCGCCTTCGCCTCCTCGCTCGATCAGGGCGGCGTCATCGCCCATTCCGCTGAAGATTGCGCCCTGCTGCTCTCGGCGATGACCGGGTTCGACGCCAAGGATTCCACCTCGCTGGAACGCCCGGTCGAAGATTACAGTCGCCGCCTGACGGAACCGCTGAAGGGGCTGAGAATCGGCCTGCCGAAAGAATTCTTTGGCGACGGCTGCAATGCGGAAGTCATGGCCGCTGTCCAGAACGCCATCGCCGACTATAAAAAACTGGGCGCGGAAGTGGTCGAGGTCAGCCTGCCCAATTCGCATCTTTCCGTCCCCGCTTACTACGTCATCGCCCCGGCGGAAGCCAGCTCCAACCTCTCCCGTTTCGACGGCGTACGCTACGGCTACCGCGCCCCCGAATACGCCGACCTGAACGACCTGTATTGCAAAAGCCGCGCCCAGGGTTTTGGCGCGGAGGTCAAACGCCGCATCCTGATTGGCGCTTACGTGCTCTCGCACGGCTACTATGACGCCTACTACCTGCAAGCCCAACGCATCCGCCGCCTGATCGCCCACGATTTCGCCGCAGCCTTCAAAACCTGCGACGTCCTCCTCGGCCCCACCAGCCCGACCACCGCCTTCAAACAGGGCGAAAAATCCGCCGACCCGGTGCAGATGTACCTCTCGGACATCTACACCATCGCCGTCAACCTGGCCGGATTGCCGGGGCTGTCGCTGCCCTGCGGGTTCGACACAGCAGGCTTGCCC
>JAITNI010000140.1 GCA_031290535.1 Zoogloeaceae bacterium | reverse complement strand
CCAGACAATTTGTCGCGGGCTGGTTCGTGCAAAACTTGAGATCGTGACGCGCCTTGTGGAACGTGAGGCTGGCTTCAACCGGCGGGGGCGCAATTCCCTGCGCGAGCTGACGCACCTTTTCTTCTCCGGCCCGGATAAAATCGCTGCCCGCAGGCGCGTCCAAACCCGCCAGCGCGATGAAGGCGTTTTCTTCTGGCGCAACGGGCGGAACCTGATAATGAAGCGCCCTTTCCGTCTCTGGACTCAACGGCTCATCGCGCAGGAAAATCACCACCAGAACCCCCAGCACGAGCAGCACGCCCAGACTTGTCAGCGCGAATACTTTTTTTGTCTTTGTCTTCATGGCAGACCTTTACAGAGGAAAGGTTTTTTGGGGACGCAATGGCAACCCGCCCACCGCGCCCCGTCACGCCCCCCTTTTTGGCGCAGGAAATTCCGGGCGGGGGAGGGGCTTCGGGGAGAATGCTGAAAAACTCTTGTCATTCTATAGTCATTCCCGTAAAGAATCAAACCGCCCCGGTCGTTCCTTCTCCCACTTGCGGGAGAAGGTAGCCCGAAGGGGCGGATGAGGGGAGACCGTTCAGGATGTATAGGCGTTTCTACAAGGGAAACTCTGAATAATCCCGTTCGCCCTGAGCCTGTCGAAGGGCGCTCCTGTAGAAGGGCGTGGTTCGACAGGCTCACCACGAACGGAAAGAGGGACAGGCTCACCACGAACGGGTACGCTTCGGTTACTTAACAGGGCAGGACAGGCAATTTTTAGCACAGGAGGCAACGCCAACAAAAGTCAAAACTGGGGCAAACGCCGCAGGGCAAGGCGCAAGGCCGTTCTCGTCGCCATCGGCGGGGCGGTCTCCGCATTGCGGCCATAGCGGGTGGCGCAGACCAGACGGGCGAGCGCCTGCACTTCCTGCGCCAACGCCGGGGCTTCCGTTTCCAGCCGCGCTGCCAGCGCCAGCGGCGGTTCCCAGAGGGGGCAATGGATGCCCTGTTTTTCCAGACGCAGGCACGCCTGCCGCCAGATGGCGCGGGCGGGATCGGTTTCGCGGCGCGGGCGGAACATCCAGAGCGCCAGCGCCAGCAACAAAAGCCCCATGCCCACGCCCATGAACAATCCCAGAGAATACCGGTTGAGGTTTTTGAGACCCAGCCACGCGAGCACATCGCGTTGTTGGTCGGGCGTATAGCCGAGCACCCACTGATTCCAGGCGTTGTTCACGGCTTCCAGACGGTAGCGCAACTGGCCCACCCAATCTGTCACCGCGCTGGCGTGCGTCGCGGTGACGCTGGTATCCGTGCGCTCCGGAGGAATGACGGCGGTGGGATCCATCCGAATCCAGCCCTCCTCTTCTACCCAGATTTCCGCCCAGGCGTGCGCGTCGGACTGACGCACGGCAAAAAAACCATCCACCGGATTGATTTCGCCGCCCACATAGCCGGTCACAATCCGCGCCGGCACTCCGGCTGCCCGCATGAGGATGACAAAAGCCGAGGCGTAATGTTCGCAAAAGCCGCTACGGGTCACAAACAGAAAATCATCCATCGCGTCCTGCCCCAAAAGCTGCGGCTCCAACGTATAGATGAAATTTTCCTGCCGAAAATACGCCAGCGCCCGCTGCGCCAGTTGGCGGGAATCGGGATTTTCCGTCCGCCATTCCCGTGCCATCGCCAGCGTACGCGGATTGCGCTCGCCGGGCAGTTGCAGATTGGCTTTTAGCGTCATCGTGTCCAGCGTGGTGTCCAGCCGATAGTTCAGGTACGACCTGAACGTCATGCGCTTGCGGCTGGTCACGGGCATACGGTTTGTCACCACGCCCATGCTGTTGATTTGCGCGTCCTCGTTTTCAGCCTGCGCCGGACGAGGCGTCATTTCCAGCGGCAACAGCCAGGTCTGGTTATGCGCTTCCAGCGTCATGGTGTAAGTGATCAGGTTTTCCAGCCTGGAAAGCGCGGGGCGTTCAAGACGGAAATAGCCCGGACGCCATTCCCGCCCATCGTAAGACCCCAGCACCGGCCCGCGCCAATAGAGCCTGCCCGGCGTGGGGAGGGGACGTTCGTGAAACTGGACGCGAAAGGCGATTTCGTCACTCAACACCAGACGGGCGATGCTGCCGGGGTCAAGAATATCGGAAAGGCCGGTGCGCGAAATAAAGCCCTCCTGCGGCAAGCCCCAGAGCGGGCCATTGACGCGGGGGAAAAGCAGATACAGCACCACCATGAACGGCAACGCCTGCGCCAAAAGCCACGCCGAAGTCCGCAACAGCGCCTTGCCGGAACGCTCCGGCGCGTCGTAGAGCTGAATCAGGGCGGCGGTCACGACCAGCGGGCCAACCAGCAGCCAGAATCCGGCGGCAATGCTCTGAGAATAAAAATAATAGGTCAGCAGTAAAAAATACGCCAACGTCACCACTACCACGGCGTCACGGCGGCTTTTGAGTTCCATGAGCTTCATGGTGACGGCCAGAATCAGGAGCGCAATCCCCGCCTCGTAACTCAGCCAGGTGTGAAACTGCAACAGGATGCCCCCGCACCCGATCGCCGCCACCGAGAGTTTGAACCAGCGCTGGGTGACTTTATAGCCGCGCCGCCAGCGCAGCAAAACACCCAGCCACACCAGACTCACCATCGCGCTCAACCAGACGGGTTGATACAGGCCATGCGGCGCGGCGGTGAAAAACACCACCGCCAGAAGCCAGGGGAGGCTGGCGTGCTGGAGCGCCGCATGGGGACGAAGTTTGCGGGCGAACATCAGGCGACTTCCGGGTACAGGGCCAGCACCCTCAGGCACTGGCTGCGATGCAAAACCCCGTGTCCCGGCGGGATTTCTTGCCTGGGGAGCGCCAGACCATAATCCAGTCCGGCATTCTCTGCCGCCATCACCCAGCCGGTCAGGATGGAGAGCCGCGCCTCGGTGTCGCCGCGTGTGTCCCGCCAGTCCAGCCGAAGCTGTTGCCCCGCGCCGCCGCCAAAGCATTTGATGAGCAGGGGCTTGTCGCCGCCGTCGCGGGCGGCGATTTTCCAGGCCACATGCCGGAGCGAATCGGCGGGTTGGCGCTCGCGCAGGCCGATAAAATCCTCGTGCCCTTCCTGGCTCCGCCCTTCCCCCTCCTCCCCGGTATCCATCACCGGCGGCAGGGGCGTGAACAAGGGCGCGGGATACACCAGACAGCGCGCCGCAGGCCAGGGATAGGCCCAGGTGAGAAAAATGCCCAGCGGCCAGCGGCTGGAAAGCCTCAGGGTCGGGAGCGTCAGCCAGCCACGCGCGGGGGCGGTCAGCGTCAAATGCAGGAGGGTTTCGTCATCGGCGGGCAAATGCTGCATCAGGGGTTCGGGGTCATGCCCCAATTGCCATTCCAGTCCCGGTCGGGGACGGCGGGCGGTGTTTTTGACCCGCAGGCGAAACCGGGCCACTTCGCCCGCGTGCACCGGCTCGCTCGTCAGGGCGCTGATTTCAAGGCCAAGCAGGTTGCGCCAGGAATGCAACATCCCCACCAGCCCCAGACTGACGAGCAAAAACACCAGCGCGTGCCCCAGCGCCAGACTGTAATTGATCGACCCCAACTGCATGGCGACCAGCGTCGCCGCGTAAAAAAACCCGGCATAGGTGGGAAAAATATACACGCGCCGCCGGTCAAGGCGAATCACGCCCGCCTCTGACCGGCGCTGGCGAGACCAGGCCCAGCGACCCGGACGCGGTTCGGCAGCGGCGACCATCAGGGAATCGGCACGCCGCGAATCAGGGTTTCGACATCCTCGGGACGGGCATGGACATTGCCATCCCGCGCCCGCAGGCGGTGGCAGGCCACGTGCGGCAGTACGGCCTGAATATCGTCCGGCAACACCGCCTGCCGCCCTTCCAGATACGCCCAGGCGCGGGCGACAGACAGCAATCCCAATCCGGCGCGCGGCGACAGCCCGTGATGAAACAGCGACGAAAAGCGTGAGGCTTCAAGCAGGCTTTGCACATAATCGAGCAGGGCCGGGGCGGCAAAAATGCCCTCTACCGCCGTTTGATGCTGCAACAGGGTATTGGCCTCCAGAGCGGGGGCGATTTTATCCACCTGCCGCCGCTGGTCGCCCGCCGCCAGCAGGGCGCGTTCCGCCTCGCGGTCGGGATAGCCCAGTTGAATACTCAGTAAAAAACGATCAAGTTGGGATTCCGGCAGCGGGAAGGTGCCCACCTGATGCACGGGATTCTGGGTCGCCATCACAAAAAAGGGCGGCGGCAGGAGGCGGGTTTTGCCTTCCACCGTCACCTGCCGCTCTTCCATCGCTTCCAGCAGGGCGCTCTGGGTTTTGGGCGTGGCGCGGTTGATTTCATCGGCCAGCAGCACCTGCGAAAAAATGGGGCCGGGCAAAAAGCGAAACTGGCCGCTCTCCCGCTCATAAATGGAAAGCCCCAGAATATCGGCGGGCAACAGGTCGCTGGTGAACTGAATGCGGGAAAACTGCAAGCCCAACAACCGCGCCAGCGCCTGCGCCATCGTGGTCTTGCCCAGACCGGGCAAGTCCTCGATCAGCAGGTGTCCACGCGCCAAAAGACAGGCCAGCGCCAGACGCAATTCCTGACGCTTGCCAAAAATCACCTGTTCGGCCTGATGAAGAATCTGTTGCAGGGGCAAGGGAGTAGCGGGGGAAGTCATGTTGGGGTCAGAGAATGAAGATGGCGTGCATCATGACACAGATCGGGGAAGGATGCGAGGGGGAGCGCCAGCGGCAAGGCAAAACCTATCGTAAGACATGGTTGCTTACTCGTCCTCTTGCGTCGGCTTGGGTTTCGGTTCGGGTTGAGCCTTGGTTGGCGCAAGCGCAAAAATCGCTTTGCTCGCCAAGTCCTTCACCTGCTCGGCAAAGTTGGGTACCACCTTCATTGCTTGCTTCAC
>JAITNI010000097.1 GCA_031290535.1 Zoogloeaceae bacterium | reverse complement strand
ACATGCGGCGCACTTCGCGGTTGCGGCCTTCGTAGAGACTGGCCTTGTACCAGTGATTTACGCCCTGTCCGCCCGCGTCTTCCAGCGTTTCAAAGTGGGCGGGGCCGTCTTCGAGTTCGACGCCATCCAGGAGTTGCTGTCGGGTTTCTGGCGTCAGTTCGCCGATCACCCGCGCGGCGTATTCGCGCAGCAGTTCCGAACCGGGGTGCATCAACTGGTTGGCGAGTGTGCCGGAGGTGGTAAAGAGAATCAGGCCGGAGGTGTTCAGGTCAAGGCGACCGACGGCCACCCAGCGCCCGCCACGCAGGCGGGGCAGGGCGGTAAAGACGTTGGGGCGGCCTTCCGGGTCGTCGCGGGAGACAATCTCGCCTTCTGGCTTGTGGTACAGCACCACTCTGGGCAGGCGGTTGGAAAAATGCAGGGTGACGAGTTTGCCATTCACCTTCACCCGGTCTTTGGGGCCGATGCTCATGCCGGTGGTGGCCGTCTGGCCGTTGACCTGCACCCGTCCGGCGGCAATCCAGGCTTCCATTTCGCGCCGGGAACCGAGACCCGCCTGGGCGAGCACCTTGTGCAGACGTTCGCTGGCGACTTCTTCCGTCTGGTGCTGCCGGGAGGCCGGAACCAGCCGACCCGCGCCCCGACGGGCGGGACGCACGGGAGGTCTGCCGCCTGTCGGGCGAACAGGTTTCCCCGCCTCGGCGCGGGCGGGTTTTCCCTCTACAGGAGGCACATTTTTGGCGGAGGGACGAAAAGGGGTTTTTTTAGGGCGCACGGTTTGGCTCCAAAAGCAGTTGGCTGGTCGGGTCGACGGTTTCTAACAGCGGCAGTTCGCTCAAACTGCGTAGCCCCAGATCGTCGAGAAATTTGCGCGTGGTGGCGTACAGGGCGGGGCGTCCGGGCGTTTCCCGGTGCCCGACCACATCAATCCAGCCGCGTTCTTCGAGGGCGCGGATGGCGTTGGTATTGACCGCGACGCCGCGAATGTCCTCAATGTCGCCGCGCGTCACCGGCTGGCGGTAGGCGATGATGGAGAGTGTTTCCAGCACGGCGCGGGAATAGCGGGGCGGTTTTTCCGGGCTTAGGCGTTCCAGATAGGGCATGTATTCGGCCCGCGTCCGCAAGCGCCAGCCGGAGGCCAGTTGCAGGAGTTCCGCCGGGCGGGGTTGCCATTCCTCGCGCAGCTCGTCCAGACATTTTCGCAACAGGTCGTTGGTGAGTTCCGTGTCGAACATTTTTTTCAGGTCGGCCAAAGAGAGCGGCTCCTGCGCCGAGAGCAGGGCGGCTTCAAGCACCTGTTTCAGTTTCGTCAAATCCATCTTCTGCCTCTGCGTCATGATCTTCGAGAACGGGGTCGCTGTCCTCTTTCGCCTGCCGCACATAAATGGGCTGGAAGGCTTCCGTCTGGCTGATTTCCACCAGACGTTCGCGGGCCAGTTCCAGCATGGCGATAAAGTGTACCACCAGCCCCGGCGGCCCCATTTCCGGGTCGAACAGCGCCTCAAACCGCACATAGCCGCCCGCTTCCTGCAACTGGCGCAGGATGATGCCCATGTGCTCGCGCACGGAAAGTTCCTCGCGGGCGATCTGGTGGTGTCTGGTGAGCCGCGCCTGTCGCAGGATGCCGCGCCAGGCCGCCTGCAAGTCTTCCAGATTCACTTCCGGGTAGCGTCGCAGGAGCGATTTTTCTACCCAGGTTTCAACCCACAAAAAATCCCGTTCGGCCTGCGGGAGCGTATTGACCCGGTGCGCCGCCAGCTTGATCTGCTCGTATTCCAGCAATCGCCGCGCCAGTTCCGCACGGGGGTCTTCCGCCTCGCCCTCGGCGCTGGCGGCGGGACGCGGCAACAGCATCCGCGACTTGATCTCGATCAGCATCGCCGCCATCACCAGATATTCCGCCGCCAGTTCCAGATTCGTCACCCGCATCGCCTCGATGTAATCCAGATACTGACGGGTCAAGGGCGCCATCGGGATGTCGAGAATGTCGATGTTGGCCTTGCGAATCAGGTACAGCAGCAAATCCAGCGGCCCCTCAAAGGCGTCCAGCATGATTTCCAGCGCGTCGGGCGGGATGTAGAGATCCAGCGGCATCTGGGCAAGGGGCTGGCCGTAGATGCGGGCGAACGCGGCCTCCGGCGGGGATTCCGGGGTTAGCGTGGGGGGCGCTTCGGCTAGGGTGTCGTTCATGTGGGGGCATTCCCGTAGGGGCGCGTTGCACGCGCCCAGGGCGCACGCAGTGCGCCCCTACAGATTCGCGTGGGTTTCATCACACGCGCCCCCATCAATTATGTTCCAGCCCCAGCGCCTCGCGCACGTCGCGCATGGTTTCGCGGGCGAGGTCGCGTGCTTTTTCGCAGCCGTCGGCGAGGATGTTTTTGACGAGGTTGGGGTCTTCCTGATAGTAGCGGGCGCGTTCCTGCATTGGCCCCTGTTCTTTCAGAATGCCCTCGATCACCGGCTGTTTGCAGTCCAGACAGCCGATGCCTGCCGTCTTGCAGCCTTCCTGCGCCCAGGCGCGGCAGGCGGCGTCGGAATACACCTGATGCAGTTGCCAGACCGGGCATTTTTGCGGGTCGCCGGGGTCGGTGCGGCGTTGTCGGGCGGGGTCGGTGGGCATGGCGCGCACTTTTTTGGTGACCGACTCCGGCGCTTCGCGCAGCGCGATGAAATTGCCGTAGGACTTGCTCATCTTTTGCCCATCCAGCCCCGGCATCCGCGAGGCTTCGGTGAGCAACGCCTCCGGTTCGGCGAGGATGATCTTGCCGGTTCCCTCCAGATAGCCGAACAGGCGTTCGCGGTCAGCCACCGACAGATGCTGGATTTCTTCGAGCAGGGCGTACGCCTGTTCGACGGCTTCCTTGTCGCCTTCCTGCTGGAAGCGGGTGCGGAGTTCGTCGTACAGGCGGGCGCGCTTGCTGCCGAGTTTTTTGACCGCCTCGCGCGCCTTTTCCTCAAAACCGGGTTCGCGGCCATACAGGTGGTTGAAGCGGCGGGCGATTTCGCGGCTGAATTCGATGTGCGGAATCTGGTCTTCGCCCACCGGCACCTTGCTGGCGCGATACATCAGAATGTCCGAGGACATCAACAGCGGATAGCCCAGAAAACCGTAGGTGGACAAATCCTTGCTGGAGAGTTTTTCCTGCTGGTCTTTGTAGGTGGGTACCCGTTCCAGCCAGCCCAGCGGCGTCATCATGGAAAGGAGCAGGTGCAGTTCGGCGTGTTCCAGCACCCTTGACTGGATGAACATCGTGCACTGGTTGGGATCCAGCCCGGCGGCGAGCCAGTCGACGGCCATGTCCAGAATGTTTTTGGAAATGTGCTGGGGGTCGTCATACTGGGTGGTAAGGGCGTGCCAGTCGGCGACAAAAAAGAGGCAGGGATATTCGTGCTGGAGCTTCACCCAGTTGGTGAGCACGCCATGATAATGCCCTAAATGCAGCGCCCCCGTAGGGCGCATCCCGGAAACAACTCGTTCTGCGTACATGATGATGGTCTTGGTTCAGAAAACAGGAAAAAGAAAGCGAAGGAACAGCCATGCCACGCCAATCAGCGGCTCCAGAATTTTCCACAACACGCCGGAAAAAAGGAGCGCCAGCAAAATGATGAAGCCAAACGGCTCCAGACGGGCAAATTTGCGGCTCAGGTTATCGGGCAACAGGCTGACCACAATGCGCCCGCCATCCAGTGGCGGCAGGGGGATGAGGTTCAAAAACATGAAAATCAGATTGACCACAACGCCAATCCCCCCCATTTCCAGCAGCCCCTTTGTATAGAGGTTGAGCGGCAGGGCGGTGACGAGGCTTTGCAGCATTGCCCAAAGGAGCGCCATGACCAGATTCGCCATCGGCCCGGCCGCCGCGACCCAGCGCATGTCGCGCTTGGGGTGGCGCAACCGCTCAAAATCCACCGGCACGGGTTTGGCCCAGCCAAACGCCATCGTACCCTTGGAAATCAGCAACAGCGCAATGGGCAGCAACACCGTGCCGAACGGGTCAATGTGGCGCAAGGGATTCAGGCTGATGCGCCCCAGTCTTGCCGCCGTCGTGTCGCCAAAAAAACGCGCCGCATAGGCGTGCGCCGCTTCGTGCAGGGTAATGGCAAACAGCACGGGCAGGGCGGCGATGACAATGGTTTGAATAAGATCGTCCATCTCTGGCACCTCAGGACGTCAGGCCAAAAGGCGTCAGCGGCCCTTTGCCGTGGCGCACCAGTTCCGGCGTCGGGCCGGTGAGGTCGATCACTGTCGTCGGTTCAATGCCGCAGTAGCCGCCATCCAGCACCAGTTCAATGCGTCCGGCCAGCGCCTCCTGAATTTCCCAGGCTTCGCGCAGCGGTTCTTCCTGACCGGGCAACAGCAGGGTGGTGGAGAGGAGCGGCTCCCCCAGTGCTTCCAGCAGCGCCAGCGCCACGGGGTGCGCGGGCACGCGCAGCCCCAGGGTCTTGCGTTTGGGATGCATCACCCGGCGCGGCAATTCCTTGGTGCCTTCCAGAATGAAGACGTAACTACCCGGCGTTGCGGCTTTCAAAAGACGGTACTGGGTGTTGTCGACGCGGGCGTATTTGGCGATTTCGGACAAATCCCGGCACATCAGGGTGAGGTGATGGCGCTCGTCCATCTCGCGGAGGGCGCGCAGGCGGTCGAGCGCCTCCTTGTCGCCCAGAGGACAGCCGAGGGCGTAACAGGAATCGGTAGGGAAGGCGATCACGCCGCCGTCGCGCAGCAGTTGGGCGGCCCGTTCCACATGGCGGGCCTGCGGGTTTTCGTGGTGAATGACAACAAGTTGCGGCATGGATGTTTTACGCCTTTACGCAGTTATCCAGCAGCCGCCAGACCGGTTTCAGGTCTTCCGGCAGCGGTGGCAGGGGCGTGGCGGCGCGGCCAGCGCCCTCGCCGGGACAATGAAAATCGGAGCCTCGGGAGGCATACAGATCAAACTGGCGCGTCAGGCGGGCAAAATGCCGCAGGTGGTCGTCCGTGTGGCTGCCGCAGGCCACTTCCAGCGCCGCGCCGCCCAAATCCTTGAA
>JAITNI010000048.1 GCA_031290535.1 Zoogloeaceae bacterium | reverse complement strand
TCGGGGGTTTAGGCGTTGTAGCTGTTTCGCGGTCTCGCGTTTCCGCCGTTTCCCGGGGTTGCGGGGGGGCAATGAGTGCAGGGTCGCCCGCCACGGCTTGCGCCCCTATTCACACCCGCCACGTACCCGCTCATTTTATCTACTCCCTCTCCGCTCCACGGCAGTCAGTCACATTGTCTGTTTGCAATCAATGCCATTCTATTGAACCGGCGGAAATTCTCAACAGACTACTATCATCATTCTGACCGCTTATCCCAAAAAACCAACCGTTCGTCGCCAAAACCCTCTTCAGGAAGCCGCTCCCTTTTTGACGCGATCACCTCCCTTCATCCACGAGCGGCGTGGACGACGGCGATGTTTACCGCTTGCCGTCCTGCCATGCCTTGAAGCCAAAAAATCCCAGGCAAAGGCGTACCAGTCCATAGCAGCTCCAGCGCAGCAGGCGGGAATAAAAGGGTTGGCGGCCAAGCTCTCCGGGGGTGATTTCTATCGCGCCCGCAGCCATCGCGGCGCTCAGGCTGGCGGCGAGTGCTCCCGCAAAACCCGCGTCGCGCACCACCACGTTGCCTTCCTGTGCGAACAGGAGGCTGAACGGGTCAATGTTGGAGGAACCGACGGTGGCCCACTGCCCGTCGACGACGGCCACCTTGGCGTGCAAAAAACTTTTCCGGTACTCGAAAATGCGAATGCCTTCTGCCAGCAGTGTCCGGTACAAGGCTTGCGAGGCGTACCGCAGCAGGGGATGGTCGCTTTTGTCCTGAAGCAGCACGGTAATCTGAACCCCCCGCGCCGCCGCCGCCCGAAGGGCGTGACGCAAGCGAAAACCGGGTAAAAAATAGGCGTTGGCGATCAGCACCGTTTTTTGGGCGTGCTGAAGCGCGTTCAGGTAGGCGTTGGCAATGCTGTTGCGGTGGCGAAGGTTGTCGCGCAGCAAAAAGGCGGCGCGCTGGCGGCCTGCTTTTTCAGCGGCGCGCCCCGCCAGCGGCGCGGAAAAATCCGGCAGGCGGGCGCGGCGTTTGAAGCGCGCCCAACTGACGTTTTCCCACATGCGCCGCATCGCCTGCCGGATGGCGGCGACGAGCGGCCCTTCCACCTGTACCGCATAGTCGTAACGGGGACGCAGGGAGGCCGGGGCGTTGTCGTCGTCAATGATGTTGATGCCGCCCACAAAGGCCACGCGCCCATCCACCGCCACCAGCTTGCGATGCAGGCGGCGCAGGCGAAAGCGTTTCAGGCTGAAAAGGGCAACTTCGCGGCGGTAGATGAGAAAATGCGCGCCGACCGCCTGCAAGCGGGAACCGAAGGTTTGCGGAAAATGCCGCGCCCCGAACCCGTCCACCAGCACCCGCACCGCCACGCCCCGTTCAGCGGCGCGAACGAGGGCGGCGATGACGGCGTTGCCAACGGCGTCATCGGCAAAAATGTAGCTTTCCAGAAAAATCTCCCTCTGCGCCACATTGAGGGCGTCCAGGAGAGCAGGAAAGTATTCCGCGCCGGAATTGAGGAGGGTGACGCGGTTGCCGCCCAGAAATTCCGCCATCCGCCGCGCCGCCGTCAGGAAGAAACGTCCAGCATCCGCGTCAGCGCCAGCCGGGCCTGTTCGGCCTCATGGGGCGGCACGACGATGGGATTGACGGCATGGCCCGCCGCCAGATTTTCCAGCGTCCAGGCCAGATGTTGCGGGTCAATGCGCTGCATGGTGGAACACATGCACAGGGTCGTGGCCATGAATTGCACGCTCTTGCCTGCCGGGGCCACTTCACGGGCGAGGCGCTCGACCAGATTCAATTCGGTACCGACCAGCCAGCGCGTTCCGGCAGCGGCTTCCTTGACCGTTTTGACGATGAATTCCGTAGACCCCACGCAGTCGGACGCGGCGCAGACTTCAAAATTACATTCCGGGTGAGCAATGACAAACCCGTCCGGGTGGCGGGCGCGAAAGGCGTCGATCTGGCTTTTCTGGAACATCTGGTGCACCGCGCAATGGCCTTTCCAGAGCAGGATTTTTGCCTGGGCGATGGCATCCGGGGTCAGGCCGCCGCATTCCAGATCGGGGTTCCACACCTGCATGGCCTCTGGCGGCAAGCCCATTTGATGCCCGGTCCAGCGGCCCAGATGCTGATCGGGGAAAAAGAGGATTTTGGGCCGCTGCCGGAATGCCCAGCGGGCAATCTCGCCCGCGTTGCTGGACGTGCACACAATGCCGCCATGCCGACCACAAAAGGCTTTCAGGTCGGCGGCGGAATTGATGTAGGTGACGGGGGTGAATTCCGCCTCCACATCCAGCACGGCGGCGAGTTCCCGCCAGCAGCGCTCCACCCTGGCGAGATTGGCCATGTCGGCCATTGAGCAGCCCGCCGCCAGATCGGGCAGCAGGGCGGTTTGGCCGGAGCCGGACATCATGTCCGCCACTTCGGCCATGAAGTGTACGCCGCAAAAAACGATGTAGGGAGAATCCGTCTGCGCCGCGAGGCGGGAGAGTTTCAAGGAATCGCCGGTCAAATCCGCGTACTGGTAAATGTCGGCGCGTTGATAGTGGTGGCAAAGCAGCACCACGTCCTTGCCCAAACGCTTGCGGGCGGCGCGGATGCGGGTGTGGCAGGCTTCGTCAGGAAGCGAGCGGTAACTGTTGAAAGAAAGGGGCGTCGCCATATTTTGTGTTTTTTACCTGAACCCTGGCCTCAATCCTGTGTCCAGGGCAATCCCGCCAGCCGCCAGCCGCCGAGCGTGCCGCGCTGACCATTGGCGTTCTGGTCGCCCTCAAACCCTTCCAGCACGTTGTAACAGGCGGTGTAACCCGCTTCGGTGGCGCTTGCTGCCGCGAGGTCAGAACGCTTGCCGCTGCGGCAGATGAACATGACCAGCGTTTCCCGATCCACCTGACGCTTCAATTGCAGGAGAAAATGCGGATTGAGCGCCTCGCCGGGGTATCGGTTCCATTCAATTTCCACGCTGTCGGGGATGCGCCCCACAAAATCAAGTTCGGCGTGTGTGCGAATATCCACCAGTTTAGCCTTTGGCGCCAGTTGCCAGACCTCATTGGCCTCCGCTGGCGTCAATGCGCCCGCGTAAGAGAGTCCCAGAGATTGCGCCCGTTCCTGCGCCAGTTGCAGCAAGTCACTCAGTTTTCCCATGATGTTTCCAAGGTTTCAAGAAGAAGGCGGACAGTATAGCGCAGGCCCGGAAGAAGACAGAATCTCAGCCGGGAATTCGATACACGTACAGGCGGGCCACCATGTCGTCTTCGGGGCCGGAGAGGGTTTCTGGCAGGGCGTCGGGGATGGGGAACGCCTTGCTGATGAGGAGGCTGCCCGGCTGCATTTCCCGGCAGGCTTTTTCCCAGAGCGCCGCCATCGGCGCGGGGGAAAGAAAGCAGTACACCACCTGATAGGGGGCCAGCGAATGCGCCCACAAGTCGCCCCAGCGCCAGTCGATACGGGTATTTTTGAGGCGCAGTTTGCCGAAGAGCCAGGGGAGCGGGGCGTTTTCAATGCCGACGAGATGAAGGTCGGGACGCTGGCGGGACAAGGGCCAGAGCAGACTGCCAATGCCCGCGCCCAGATCCAGCGCCCGCGCCTGATGCGGGAGCAGGCGGGTGAGCCAGAGGCTGGTGGCGGCGCCGCTCAGATACAGCGGAATGCGCCCCGAAGCCGCGCCGCGAAAAACGAGGCACAGAAGAATGAACGCGCCCAAAAACCAGAGCGGCGAGACGGGCATTTGCAATCCAGCCCAGAGGAGCGGCACGAACAGAAGGTGAATGAGTTGCCACCACCACGGCTGGCGCGACAGGCGGGCGATTAAAAACGCCGCCGCGCCGATGAGGAGAGCAACGGCCAGCCAGTTCCATTCGGCGGCGCGCAGATAATAAAAAGGCCAGACGGCGCTGAAAATCAGGAAGGTGGCGGCAAATTGCAGGGCAATCTGGCGGGAAAGGGGAGGCAGCGGAATGGGCATATCGGGCGGCGCAGCGGCGGTGGTCAATGTCTGGCAAGAAAGGCGCAGTAAAGGGAGAAGGATGCTCTCATGCGACATCGTTTCCGAAAAAATCCAGGGGAACGTCCATTTTAATGGATTTTCGCGGCAGGGCTGCTATAATGCGCCGCCTCAAAATTCTGTTGACAGGGACAGGGGCGATCAGGATAATGCTTCGCTTCTGTTCGGAGGGGTTCCCGAGCGGTCAAAGGGATCAGACTGTAAATCTGACGGCACTGTCCTTCGAAGGTTCGAATCCTTCCCCCTCCACCAAGCAATCTGGCCACTCCGAGGGGTGCAAAGTGAAGCGGGTGTAGCTCAATGGTAGAGCTGAAGCCTTCCAAGCTTAAGACGAGGGTTCGATTCCCTTCACCCGCTCCAGTCCGGCAAGGTTTTTTTGCCCATGTGGCTCAGTGGTAGAGCACTCCCTTGGTAAGGGAGAGGTCGGCAGTTCGATCCTGCCCATGGGCACCACAGGCTTGGTCACCCGTTTCTTTTTTTATTTTGATTTTGGGGGTTGTGATGGCAAAGGAAAAGTTTTCGCGGACGAAGCCGCACGTAAATGTAGGGACGATCGGTCACGTTGACCACGGCAAGACGACGCTGACGGCGGCGATCACGAC
>JAITNI010000336.1 GCA_031290535.1 Zoogloeaceae bacterium | reverse complement strand
GGGCGGGAGGGGGCGTGGGGTTGCACAGGGTTATGTGGTGGTGTGCAGGGGCTGAAAACGCCTGCCGAAAATAAAGGCGGAATTTTACGCGCAAATGGAGGATAAAAGGGGGCAGTTTTCCCGGAGAGGGATAAGGTGCGAGCGTTTGTCCGGTTGATTTTCCGATTCGCTCATTTCATGCGCCTTGCTGGTTTCGTCTTTTTGAAAACCCGAATCTCTCCCCAATCCGTAAAGCACATCGCTAGTCTTTGCGGGTGGAGGATAAGCAGACAGCTCATCGGGAGCGCGGGTTCCAGTTCCTTCAGGTGATGGACACGCACGAATTCGGGCGGTGAAGGCGAATCCCCGATGCCGACGACCAGAACACCATCCGTTGTTTTTCCCTGCGTTTCCAGTTGCAGGGCATCCCAGAGCGCGGCAAGATTTTCGTCAAGGGCATAGGAATTTTCGTTTCCTCTCTGATTTTCCCACAGGGAATCGGGGCGCATTTTCCCCCATTGACCCCGTACGGCAAGATCGCGCCATCGCGTTTTGAGTGGGGCGCCGATGAAGGATTCCAGAAACATCTGGAACCATGCCAATTCATCCGTCACGGTCTGCCCTAGATTTTCGGCAGGGTGACGCCCACCTGTCCCTGATACTTGCCGCCCCGGTCTTTATAGGAGGTTTCGCACACCTCGTCGGACTCGAAAAACAGCGCCTGCGCGCAGCCTTCGCCCGCGTAGATTTTGGCGGGTAGCGGCGTGGTGTTGGAAAATTCCAGGGTCACGTAACCCTCCCATTCCGGCTCAAAGGGCGTCACATTGACGATGATGCCGCAACGGGCATAGGTGCTTTTGCCCAGACAGACGGTGAGCACGTTGCGCGGGATGCGGAAATACTCCATCGTGCGGGCGAGCGCAAAAGAGTTGGGCGGAATGATGCAAACCTCGGCCTCGATTTCCACAAACGATTTGGGGTCGAAGGCTTTCGGGTCGACTACCGTGGAATTGATGTTGGTAAACACCTTGAATTCCGGCGCACAGCGGATGTCATAGCCGTAGCTGGAGGTTCCGTAGGAAACAATCTTCGCCCCGTTCGCCTCGCGCACCAGTTGCGGCTCAAACGGCTCAATCATCTTGTACTCCGCCGCCATGCGACGTATCCACTTGTCTGATTTGATGGTCATGGAACATCCGCCCGAAAAAGAAAAAGGGATTTTACGCGCAAACGGCAGGATCGTGGTTTCATTCGCGCCCCATTCCTGACAGGCCATGCGATTTCGCCAGATTTGCCCGCTTGCCGTTGAGGTGTCCCGCCATTGTTGCGATTTCTTCCTCCCGTGCGCGAACAATGCCCACGGAAATTCTGGACAATCGTCATGCCAACGCCAGCGGGTATTCATAAGTCTTTGAAAAGAATGGATTCCTGCTTGTCAAAGGCATGACGAAATTTCATTTGTTCAAAGCATCCCTAGAGTTGATACGACTCCCCGCCCCCCTGCAAGACCCGTTCCACAGCGGCTCTGTCCAGATGTGGGGCGAACAGGTGGATGAAGTCGTATTCAAAGCGGCGCAGGAACAGTCCCCGGCGCAGGGCGATGCGGGTGGTGTTGGATTCAAAGAGATGGCTGGCGTCCAGAAATTTCAGCCCGGTATCGCGTTCCCGGTCATAGGCCAGATCGGCGATGATGCCCAGTCCCAGTCCGAGGGTGACATAGGTTTTAATCACATCTGCGTCGAGGGCGGTCAGCACCACCTGCGGTTCCAGCCCTTGCCGCTGAAAGGCGCGGTTGATGCGGGAGCGACCCGCGAAGGCGGAATCGTAAGTCACCAGCGGCCAGCGCGCCAGCGCCGCGAAGGAAAGGGGGGATTCCTTCAGAATCGGGTGCCCGTCCGGCGCGATGACGCAGTGCCGCCACTGGCGCACCGGCAGCGTGACCAGAGCGGATTGCGAATCCAGGTATTCGGTGGCGATGCCGATGTCCGCATCGCCCTTTTCCACCCAGTCGGCAATCTGGATGGGCGTGCCCTGATGCAAGGTGAGCTGGACGTGCGGATGCCGTTCGACAAACGCCTTGACGGCAGGCGGCAGGGCGTAGCGGGCCTGCGTGTGCGTGGCGGCGATGACCAGCGTGCCGGTTTCGCCGCCGGAATAATCCTTGCCCAGACGCTTCAGGTTTTCCGCCTCGCGCAACATGCGCTCCGCCCCCTCAATGATGGCGCGACCCGGCTCGGTAATGCCAGTAAAACGCTTGCCGCTGCGCTCGAAAATGAGAATGCCCAGTTCATCCTCCAGCAGCTTGATCTGCTTGGAGACGCCCGGCTGCGAGGTATACAGGGCTTCTGCCGCCTCCGAGACATTCATGCCCCGGCGGACGACTTCGGCCACATAGCGAAGTTGTTGGAGTTTCATGATCGTTTGCCCATCCATGTATCGGGAAACCCATCTTCATAATATACTAAAGTTATAACAATGTAACGGGATATTCTTTTCTATTGCGCGCGCGGCTGTTAATATCCGAAGATTCATGGCTTTGAAAAGGACGCGCTTCCCTGCTCTGGGCGGGCGCGGCGCGGGGGTTTGATGTATCGCTACGACGATTATGATTTTGCGCTGGTGCGGGAACGGGCGACCCAGTTCCGCGATCAGGTGGCCCGCTGGCAGGCGGGCGAGCTGACGGAAGACGAGTTCCGCCCCCTGCGCCTGCAAAACGGGCTGTACGTGCAGCGGCAGGCGCCCATGCTGCGCGTCGCCGTGCCTTACGGCATGATTTCCAGCGCCCAGCTGCGGGCGCTGGCGCATGTGGCGCGCACCTGGGACAAGGGCTACGGCCATTTCACCACCCGCCACAATCTGCAATTCAACTGGCCGCGCATCGAGGATTGCCCGGATATTCTCGATTATCTCGCGCAGGTGGAAATGCACGCCATCCAGACTTCCGGCAACTGCATCCGCAACATCACCACCGACCCGTTCGCGGGCGTCGCGCCGGACGAGGTCATCAATCCCCTGCCGCTGGCGGAAATTCTGCGCCAGTGGAGCAGCTTTCACCCGGAATTCGCCTTTTTGCCGCGCAAGTTCAAGATCGCCATCTCCGGGGCACGGGAAGACCGGGTGTTGGGCTGGTTCAACGATGTGGGTCTGCGTTTGTCCGCGCCGGAGAACGGCGAACCGGGTTTTACGGTCATCATCGGCGGCGGACTGGGACGCACGCCAGTGCGCGGGCAGGTGCTGCGCGAGCATTTGCCCTGGCGGCATATTTTGACGTATCTGGAAGCCATTTTGCGCGTCTACAACCTGCATGGCCGCCGCGACAATCTGTACAAGGCGCGGATCAAGATTCTGGTGCAAAGTCTGGGTCTGGAACATTTCGCCCAACAGGTGGAAGCCGAATGGCAACACCTGAAAGACGGCCCCGCCACGCTCACCCAGGCGGAATATGACCGCGTCAGCGCCCGCTTTGGCGCGCCTGCCTACAAGACCCTGCCGGATGACGACGCGGATTTTGTGCTCAGAAAGGCGGAAAATCCGGCCTTTGCCCGCTGGGCGGCGCGTTGCGTGCATCCGCACAAACAGCCGGGCTACGCCGCCGTCACGCTCTCCCTGAAAGCGCCGGGGCAAGCGCCCGGCGACATTCGCGCCGAACAGATGGAAGCGGCGGCAGCGCTGGCCGAACAGTTCAGCTTTGGCGAAGCCCGTTCCAGTCAGGAGCAAAACCTGATTCTGGCCGACGTGGAGCAAGGCCGCCTGTTTGAATTCTGGCAGATCGCCCGGTCGGCGCATCTGGCGACGCCAACCGTGGGTCTCCTGACCGACGTCACCTGCTGCCCCGGCGGCGAATTCTGCGATCTGGCGAACGCCAAGTCGGTGCCGGTCGCGCACGCCATTCAGGCGCGTTTTCAGGATCTCGATTATCTCTTTGATCTGGGTGACCTGAAACTCAATATTTCCGGCTGCATCAACGCCTGTAGCCACCACCATGTCGGCCATATCGGCATTCTGGGCGTCGACAAGAACAACGCCGAGTATTACCAGATCACGATCGGGGGGCGGGTGGGCAACCGGGCGCGGGTGGGCGAGATCATCGGGCCGTCCTTCCCCGCCGCCGAAGTGCCCGATGTGGTGAGCGAGATTATCGGCGTGTTCGTGGAACAACGCCGCCCGGACGAAACCTTTCTGGATACTGTGGATCGCATTGGCGTCGCGCCGTTCAAGAACCGCGTTTACACCCAGCGCGCCCACGGCACGGCCAAACGCCCGCAGCAGGAGAGCGTCGCATGAGTATTCTGATTACGGCGGAAGGTTTTTCCGAGGATGTCTGGCAAACGCTGCCCGCAGGCGACGAGCTTCAACAAGCGCTGCCCGAAGGGGCGCGTTTTCTGTTTCCCCTCGCCTTCTGGCAGGCGCGGCGGGCGGAGATTCTGGCTCGTTACCCGCATGTTGGCCTCTGGCTGGAACCGGACGCAGAATTGAGCGCCCTGTTTGAGGCGGGGGATTTGCCGCATTTTGAAGTCATCGCCATACACTTTCCCCGCTTTGCCGATGGCCGGGGCTATTCCCTTGCCCGCCTGTTGCGCGAACGCGGCCAGTACGCGGGCGAACTCCGGGCCGTGGGCGATGTGCTGCACGACCAGCTGTTTGCCATGCGGCGCGTGGGGTTTGACGCCTGGGTCTTGAAAGACGGCAAGGACGCCCAAAAAGCGTTGTCCGCCTTCGCCACGTTTCAAAACCCCTATCAGGGCGATGTGCGGCAAGCGCCGCTGTTTCGCCGCCGCAACGGGACGGCGGCATAAAAACATGTCCGCCGTCTCCCCCCTGCCTGCCCGCACGTTCAGCAATCCCGCCACGCAGCCGGAACTGACCGACGCCCTGCGGCAGTCGCTGGAACGCAAGACAGCAGCGGCTCTGAATCTGTTGCAGGACATCGCTGCCCGCTTTGCGCCCGCCGTCTTCGCCAACAGTCTGGGCGCGGAAGACATGCTGCTCACCGACCTGATTCTGAAAAACCGTCTGCCCATCGAAATTTTCAGTCTGGATACTGGCCGCCTGCCGCCCGAAACCTACGCGCTGATGGCCGCCGCCGAAAAACATTATGACGTGAAGCTGAGGGTCTATTTTCCCCGTCACGAGGCTTTGGAACCCTATGTCAAAACCCACGGCATCAATGCCTTTTACGAATCCGTCGCCTTGCGTAAAACCTGTTGCCAGATTCGCAAGGTAGAGCCGCTGGGGCGGGCGCTGGCGGGCAAAAAAGCCTGGATTACCGGGATGCGCGCCCAGCAGTCCGCCACGCGTGAAAAACTGCCCCAACAGCAGTTTGACGCCGATCACGGGCTGGAAAAATTCAATCCCTTGACCGACTGGAGCGAAAAGGAAGTCTGGGCCTACATTCGCCAACATCAGACGCCCTACAATGCCCTGCACGACCAGTTTTACCCGAGCATCGGCTGCGCGCCCTGCTCCCGCGCCATCAGCCTGGGCGAAGACCTCCGCGCCGGTCGCTGGTGGTGGGAAGAACCGGCCTCGAAAGAATGCGGTTTGCATGTCAGAAAAAACTGATTGGCAAGGCGATGCGCCCCAGTTAAAATCGCCTCTCAACCGCAGACTTGACGCCTTCGGCACGCACGGTTGATAGAGGTTTCCACAATTTTCCGTTCGTGGTGAGCCTCTCCTCCCGTTCGTGGTGAGCTGCCTCTTTTCCCGTTTTCCCGTTCGTGGTGAGCTTGTCGAACCACGCCCAACGGCAAGGCTTCAG
>JAITNI010000193.1 GCA_031290535.1 Zoogloeaceae bacterium | reverse complement strand
GCCGCCAGCCAGCCGTGGGGTTTTTTCATGAGCCGTTCGGAGGGTTTTGCGTCAGCCACAAACAGTGACCCTGGCTTTCTTTCTGGATACTTTCCAGCGTTTTTTGATGCGCGGTGAGTTCTTCGTCCGTGGCGCGGCGCACGAGGAGGGGCGGGCGGGTTTTGCGGGGGAGGGCGTTGGTGTCGAGGTGGAGCGCCGTCTGGTTTTGCGCGGCGTCCATGATGAGGCTGTCCTGCCCGCGTGTCATCGCCAGATAGACTTCCGCCAGCAGTTCCGCGTCCAGCAACGCGCCGTGCAGGGTGCGGTGGGCGTTGCTGACCTGGTAGCGTTCACACAGGGCGTCGAGGTTGTTGCGCTTGCCGGGATGCAGTTCACGCGCCATTTTCAGGGTGTCTTGTACACCCGCGCAGAGGTCGCCGGTCGGGGGGAAGTCGATGCGGGCAAATTCCATGTCCAGAAAGCCGATGTCAAACGCCGCGTTGTGGATGACGAGTTCCGCGCCCGCGATAAAATCCCGTAATTCCTGGGCAATCTGGACAAATTTGGGTTTGTCTTCCAGAAATTCGCGGGTGATGCCGTGCACGGCCATCGCCCCGGCGTCGATGCCGCGTTCCGGGTGGATATAGCGGTGCAGGTGACGACCCGTCAGCCGCCGGTTTTCCATTTCCACCCCGGCGACTTCGATGATGCGATGACCCTGACGGTGCTCAAGACCGGTAGTTTCAGTATCCAGAAAAATCTGTCTCATGAGGGATTGGCTTCCAGTGGTTTCAATTCCGTAATGCCCCGGTTTGCCAGCGCGTCGGCGCGCTCGTTTTCCGGGTGTCCGGCGTGGCCCTTGACCCAGAGCCATTGCAGTTCATGCGCGGCGGCAAGCGTATCCAGACGCTGCCAGAGGTCGGCGTTTTTGACCGGCGCTTTGGCGGCGGTTTTCCAGCCGTTTTTTTTCCAGCCGTGTATCCAGGCGCTGATGCCCTGCTGCACGTATTTGGAATCGGTGTGCACGCAGGCGCGGACGGGGCGTTTCAGGGCTTCCAGGGCGCGGATGACGGCGATGAGTTCCATGCGGTTGTTGGTGGTGTCTGGCTCGCCGCCCCAGAGTTCCTTTTCGCGCCCGGCAAAGCGGAGCAGCGCGCCCCAGCCGCCGGGGCCGGGGTTGCCCTTGCAGGCGCCATCGGTATAAATAGTCACTTCATCCATCCACGGATTCCTTGTGCGTTTTGTGGGCAATGGGGCGCAGCGCCTCGGTTTTGAGTTTTTGGGCGTTCCAGTCGGGCAGGATCAGGCGCATTCCATACACCCGCTTGATGGCGCGAATCATATACACGCTGCCCGCAAAACCCCACCAGCGATCACCGGCCAGTTCCATGAAGCGCCAGCGGGCAAGCCAGCGGGCGCTTTTGCAGGGCGGCGCGTAACAGCCAAACACCCCCCGGTCGAGTTCAAACCCCAGCAGCTTCAACCAGTCTTTTAGGCGCGACAGGGAAAGGTACTGGCCGTTCCAGGGAAAACCTTCAGGCCGCCCCGGCAAGCGCCGCCGCGCCCCCCAGAGGGAAAGGGGATTGAAGCCGAGAATGAACAGCCGCCCTTCGGGAATCAGGATGCGCTCCACCTCGCGCAATATCTGGTGCGGTTCCGGGTAAAACTCCAGCACATGCGGCAGCACCACCAGATCAACGCTCTGGGCGGCGATGGGCAACTGGGTAAATGCGCCGAGCAGGTGGGCGGCGCCGCTGTCGCTCAGGGTCTGGCGCAAGGGCATCCGGTTGCCGCGCAAAAAATCCTGTTCCGGCAGACCCAGTTGCAGGGCGTTGAAACCGAAAACGTCGGAGAGCGCCGCGTCCAGCCGGGTCTGTTCCCAGTTCAGGACGTACTGACCCTGCGGGGTGTTCAGCCAGGTTTGCAGGCCGGAAATTGACATTACGCTCGCTTCAACGGATAGTTCAGGCATGTTTGAGATTACTGCGATTCCTGCGCTTCAGGATAATTACATCTGGGGCTTGCGCCAGGACGACCGCGCCGCGCTGGTCGATCCGGGGCAGGCCGCGCCCGCTTTGGCCTGGCTTGCCCGTGAGGGCTTGCGTCTGGAGGCCATCCTCGTCACCCATCACCATCAGGATCATCAGGGCGGCGTGCCGGAGTTGCGGGCGCGGTTTCCGAATCTTTGCGTATTCGCGCCGGGGAACGAGTTTATCACAACGCGCACCCATCCTCTTTATGGCGGCGAGCGACTCAGGATTCTGGACACGGAAACCGAAGTGCTGTTTGCCCCCGGACATACGCGCGGGCACCTGATGTATCTGGCCGCCGATGCGGCGTCTCCCGCGCTCTTTTGTGGCGATGTGCTGTTCGGCGCGGGCTGCGGGCGTCTTTTTGAGGGCACGCCCGCCCAGATGTTCGCGGCGCTGGAAAGCATTGCCGCCTTGCCCGACGCGACACGGATTTTTTGCGCCCACGAATACACGCTCCTGAACCTGCCGTTCGCCGCCCTGATCGAGCCGGACAACGCCGCCATCGCGGCGCGGGCGCGGAAAAGCCAGCGCCTGCGGCAAGCCGGAGAAGCCACCGTGCCTTCCACGCTGGCGCTGGAAAAAGCCACCAATCCCTTTTTACGCTGCGCCATCCCCGCCGTGGCCGCCAGGGCGCGCTCAAAAGACCCGCACGCTGTAACGCCCGAACAGGTATTCGCTGTGTTGCGGGACTGGCGGGACGAAATGTAATTTTTCTTGCAAAACGACAGACGCACACCTAAGCTCCGACATTGAGACACAAAAATAATGCAGCGCGACAAGATGGAAATGGAGGGAGTCGCATGTCGCAGCAGATCAGGATGAAGGCGTTGGGCATCATCATCGTCATTGTGGTGATCATCACTGTGGCGAGTATGAGCACGGGCTATTTTTTTACCTATCAGCGGATGTTGGACACCAGTGCGAGCGACATGATGGTGGTCGGCAGCATTGCCAGCAAGCTGGCGTCGAGTCGGCTTGATCTCCTGAGAAGCGAGGCGAGGAGCGTCGCGGAAAATCTGGAGGCCGTACCGGCGGAGGCCATGCCTGCCTTGCTGGAAAACGCGGCGAAAACCTATGGCTATCTGTCGCTGCTCGTCTTTGACGCCGATCATCGTCCGGTGGCGGCCTATGGCGATCTGCTGCCGGAGACGTTGAAGGAGAACGAAGACGTCCGTCACGCCTTTCTGGGGGAAACCGTCATCTCGACCACGGAAATTGTGGCGGGCGGCGGCGTGGTCTTGCGGGTCTATGCGCCGGTGCGGGAGCATGTGCTGGTCGTTACCCTGCCGGGGCTGATTTTGAGCGATCTGGTGTCGGAATTTCGCATCTGGAAATCCGGCAGCATCTTCATGCTGGACAAGACGGGAGCCATGATTGCCTATACGCAGTCGGAGATGGTGCTGGAACGGCACAATTTCATCCAGATGTCGCGGCAGAACCAGCGTTATGCCAACATCGGCGTGGTGTTCGGCCACATGATTCAGGGCGAGACGGGCGTTGGGCGCTATAAATTCGATGATGTGGAACGGATTTGCGCCTATACGCCAATTTCCGGCACGGACGGCTGGTCATTGGGCGTGGCCTCGCCGATTGCGGAGAGTCCGGTTTCCGAACTGAACGTTGCCATCCTGATGTCCGCCGCGATTGTGCTGTTGCTGGGGGGCATCGTCGCCTTTTTTGCCGCCAGCGCCATTGAGCGGCCCTTTCAGACCATCAAGGAACAAAACGAATCCCTGCTTGAACTCAAAAAAACTGCCGAAAACGCCTCCGCGACGAAAAGCAATTTTCTCGCCAACACCAGTCACGAGATGCGAACCCCGCTCAACGCCATTATCGGTTTGAGCGAACTGACCCTGAATTTCGAGAACCTGTCGGAAGAAGTGTCCGCCAATCTGGAGAAAATCTACAGCTCCGGCGAAACCCTTCTGGGCATCGTCAATAACCTTCTGGACATTTCAAAAATAGAATCCGGGAAATTCGAGTTGATTTGTGTGGAATACGATGTGCCAAGCATCATTAATGACACTGCGATTTTGAACGTCATTCGGATTGCCGAGAAGCCCATCCGCTTTGTACTGTCGATTGATGAAACCTTGCCCAGCAGGCTGTTCGGCGACGAACTTCGGATCAAGGAAATTTTCAATAATCTGTTGAGCAACGCTTTCAAA
>JAITNI010000094.1 GCA_031290535.1 Zoogloeaceae bacterium | reverse complement strand
CAGCTCGTCGGTGTGCAGACTGCCTTTCATCAGGGCTTCGGCCTCGCCGGCGTGAATGAGCGCAACGGCCTCGGCGCAGGCCGCGTGGCTGTCTGGCACGTCCACAATGCGAGCGCCCGCCAGATCGAGGCCAAATTCCGCCGCGACGGCGCGGATTTTGGCGGTCGGCCCGACCAGAATCGGGGCGATGATGTCCGCCTGGGCGGCCATGAGCGGGCCTCTCAGGGATTCCTTGTCGCAGGGATAAACGACCGCCACCGGGATCGGCGGGATGTCTTTCACCCTGGCGATCAGTTTGTTCAGGCGCTCTGTTTTTTGGGTGTTGGCTTCTGTCATATTGTTTGTCTCCAGAAGGTTGAATTAACCGACGATGTTGTAACCTGCGTCGATGTGGATGGTGCCGCCGGTCAGGGTCTTGGCGACATCGCTGACCAGGTAGGCAGAGAGCGCGCCAACGTCCTCAATGGACACCAGCGTGCGCAACGGGGCGCGCTCAATGGCTTTTTCCATGAGCTTGTCGAATTCCTTGATGCCGGAAGCGGCGCGGGTTTGCAAGGGGCCGGGTGAAATGGCGTGCACCCGGACGCCCTTTGGCCCCAGTTCGGCGGCCAGATAGCGCGTGACGGATTGCAGGGCGGCCTTGACCGGCCCCATGATGCCGTAATTGTCGATGACTTCATCCGCGCCCATGTAGCTCATGGTGAGCAGGCAACCGCCGTTTTTCATGAGCGGTTCGGCCAGTCTGGCCATCCGCACAAAGGAATGGCAGGAAATATCCATGGCGCGGGTAAAGCCCTCGCGGCTGCAATCGGTGACGCGCCCGTGCAGGTCGTCCTTGGGCGCAAAGGCGATGGAGTGCAGGAGAAAATCCAGTCGTCCCCATTTTTCCTCAATGATCTTGAAGACATGCTCCAGTTGATCGGGCTGTTCCACATCCAGCGGCTCAAAAATGCTGGCCCCCAGAATTTCCGCCAGCGGACGCACATGCGGCTCCGCCTTGGCGTTCATGTAGGTGATTGCCAGATCCGCGCCGCACAGGTCAAAAGACTTGGCGCACCCGTAAGCAATACTGTGATTATTGGCGACTCCAACGACCAGCCCCTTTTTGCCATGCAAGTTGAACATGTTGCAACTCCCTCTGAGCGAAAACTGAATGTGGAAAGCAGCAGTATAAGACTTTTGCAGACGCAACAGTGCAATCCTCGCGCTTCGCACGCCGGGAAAGGGCGGGAAGATGCTTTAGAATCACAATTTTTCCTGGATCCACGTCTCTTTATGCCGCATCATCGTTTGAAAGTCCCCGAACAGGGCATGTTGGAAGCCTACCAGAGCACCCTCGCCGAACGCGGCTATGTGGCGGACGCCGCCCAGAGGGCGGCGGCAACGCGCTTGCAGCGGTTGTACACGGAACTGCTCGCCTTCAAGGCGCGGCGCGGCAATGCCCTGACGCGCCTTCTTTCCCGCCCCGCCCCGCCGAAGGGCGTTTATTTTTGGGGCGGCGTCGGGCGGGGGAAAAGTTTTCTGATGGACTGCTTTTTTGCCGCTGTCCCCTACCGGCGCAAAAAACGCCTCCATTTTCACGCTTTCATGCAGCGCATTCACGCGGAACTGGCCGCCTGCAAGGGCGAATCTGACCCCATGCAAAAGGTGGCGGAAAAAATCGCCCACGAAACGCGCCTTCTGTGTTTTGATGAATTCCACGTCTCCGACATCGCCGATGCCATGATGCTTGGGCGCTTGCTCGCGGGTCTTGCCGCCGAGGGCGTGGTGCTGGTGATGACTTCCAACTATCCGCCCGACGGCCTTTATCCCAACGGCCTGCACCGGGAAAGTTTCTTGCCCGCCATCGCGCTGTTGAAAACGCAAATGGACGTGGTGGAGGTCGATACCGGCGTCGATTACCGGCTCAGAAGCCTGGAGCAGGTCGAAGTCTATCACCACCCGGCGGACGCGGCGGCAGAAGCCCGGATGCGGGCGTATTTTCTCCACATGGCAGGAGAAACGGACGCGACGGCGCGTGACGGCGAAATTGAAGTGCTGGGTCGCAAAATCGCCTTTGTATGGAAAAGCCGGGACGTGATCTGGTTTGATTTTCAGCATTTGTGTGGCGGGCCGCGCTCCCAGAACGACTATCTGGAACTTGCCCGCGCCTACCCCACGCTGCTCCTCTCCGGCATCCCGCGCATGACCCGCCACCAGTCTTCCGAAGCCCGCCGTTTTACCTGGCTGATCGACGTGCTCTATGACCATCGGGTCAAACTGATCGCCACGGCGGATTGCGCGGCGGAGGCGCTGTACACCGAGGGTACGCAGGCCAGCGAATTTTTCCGCACCGTCAGCCGTCTGACAGAAATGGCCTCCAAAGAATACCTGACGCTGCCGCATCTGGCGGCGTGAGATTCCGGGCGCGTGGCGCGCCCTTTTGAGATTTATGCGGCGTCCGCAAACACCGGCGGCGCGGGGCAGTCGAGGCTTTGGGCGACGGCGCGCAGCAGTTCGGCTTCTTCAACAGTGATTTTGCCGTCGTGTTCCACCGCAGCGCGGCAGGCGGCGAGGATTTTTTCGCGGAAGCGCGGCGCGGCCTGTGCGAGGTGGTCAAGGGCGGTTTCAATCGCCTCCGGGGTCAGGTCTTTTTTGTCCGGGAAGGGGAGGAAGCTGCTGGCCGGGGATTGCGCGGCGGCGTGCTGGAAGGCTTTGATGCGGGCGGTTTTGTCGGAGTTTCCGGCGCGGGCGAGCAGGGCGAGGAGGAGGGCGATGTCGTGGTTCAGACGTTCCAACCGCAGCGACGGCCAGCGGGATTGGTACGGTTTCAGGGCGCGTTTCAGGATGTGGCGCAGGGCGAATTCGGAGGCGGAGAGGCGTCCATCGGCTTTGACCAGCATATCAATGCTGCTCAGAAACGCCAGAATGGCTTCGGGCGGCAATTCGCGCAGGGCAGGGAGCGCCAGATCAAGGAGAGTAAGGCGATGCCGGGAACCGTGGGCAAGGAGCCATTCTTCATGCGACTGGGCGGCCTGGGCGGTTTCCGGGTCGTGTGCCTGGGTGAGCGTGGCGAGTTGTTGCTGATGGATGTCCGGTGCGGAAGAAAGCAGCAGCGCATACATGACTGCCTGCGCCTGCTGGGGCTGGCGGAGGCTCTCCGAGAGCGGCGCGGGCAGGGCGGCAAGGGTTTTTGCCGCATAGGCGAGGCTGGCAGAGTCGGCGCTGTTTTCGTGCCCCCATTCGCGGAGCGCTGGTGGCGACTGCGAAGCATCGACATGCGAATGCTCCTCAAAACCGACGGCGGCCAGTTCGCTGCCGACATCGTTCAACGCCTTGCCAAGCGGGGTC
>JAITNI010000126.1 GCA_031290535.1 Zoogloeaceae bacterium | reverse complement strand
GCCACGATGGAAAGAAGGAGCAGACCAGAGGCGATGGGGAGGCGTTTTTTCAACATACAGGGCAATCGCATAAAGGTTAAAATTTCCTGCGCGTCACGCAGCTAAAATAATCCTACGATTCTCCAGCAAGGAAGCGCCTGTGCGCAGTTCCTTCCTCCCCCGTGGGGAGAAGGAACTGTCGGGGTCGTTTGATTATTTACGGGAATGACGATAAGGGGGATTGAGGGGGGTTGGGGCCGTTCAGATTGTTCCCGCAAGAAACTCCTTCTGCGCCTCCTCCCCTTGTGTGCGGTTTCGCCGCATTCCGCTAAAGCGGAACCCACCTGCGGCTGTCCACTCGCCTGCGCTCTGGTCAGGGGAGGATCATTTGCTTGCGCTACGCGCAGGAGATTTTGAGCTTCGTGCTATTGCCCTGTGACGGCGGACTCCCCCTGCATGGGCAGTGCAGATTGGGATATTGTCACCCCTCATTTTTGATCCGAGGGGACATGAATATCCCGCTCCAAACCCGCCCTGATCTGTTTTGCGATGAGCGCCCTGTTGTGTATTGTGGCAGTGGGGACTGGCGTCTTGTCGGTTCTGCTGTTTTTTTCGTCAGGACTGGGCGCGTCTGGCGGCCCAGCGAGTCCTCCCCCGGACAATGCGCTGGCCTTGCTGGCAACGCTGGCCCTGTTCGTTGCCTCACTCATTTTTGCGCCGATTTATTTCCTGAAAGGCATTGATCGCGCGGCCTCAAAAAAGCCGTCCGTGCCGCAAAGATATTTTGATGGTGTTTAACCCTTCTTGACCACATCCCCTGCAACTGCCGTGGGCAACTTTCATCGCCCTGCCTGACGCAGGAACGATGAAAAGGCTTTTGTGGCTCCCGCTAGCGCACCGTCACCACCACCCGCCGGTTGCGGGGTTCGCGGGTTTCGTCGGGGGTTGAGACCAGCGGTTCCCGTTGGCCCCGGCCCGCGACTTCCATGCGGGCGATGTCGTTCATGCCTTCGGCTTCCAGAATGTCGCGCAGCGCCTGGGCGCGTTCCAGCGAGAGGGCGTCGTTGTGGAGCAAATTTCCCACCGTATCGGTATGGCCGACAATCAGGATTTCCGCCGCCGGATGTTCCATGAGCGCCTGACGGAGCAAGGGCAGTTGTTCGCAGGATTCCGGCGTCAGCTCGCTGCTGCCTTCGGGAAAATAAAAGGTAAAACGCACCGGCTGCGGGGGCAGTTCGGCCAGCGTCGCGCCAAAGCTCGCCGCCACCTCCTGCGCCGAAGCCTTGCCGGTGGAAAAGCCGCCGTTCTGGAGCGCGGCGCTCTGGTATGGCGCGTTCAACAGATATTCCGCGCCGCCGCTTTTGAGACGCACCGTGACCGCGTTGGGACGGCCTTCCTGTCCCGGCAGCAAGATCACCCGCTCGCTGCTGACGCAGGCGCTCAGACCCCAGGCCGCCAGAAAGGCCAGCAGCCAGGGGCGGACAGGCTTATTCCTCATGCCCGTCTACTTCCAGCACAAATTCGGTGCCCCGCACGCCCAGAATGCTGTCCGGCGTGTGGAACTCCACGTTTTCCGGCGTGGTTTTCGCCAGCTTGCCCGTGCTCACGGCCAGTTTGCCCCGTGTCAGGGTGGCCTTGATTTCGCCTGCGTAGGTGGTCTGGTCAAAGCTGAACTTGTCCAGCGAGAGGAGCGAGTTGGCCCCGGTCGACAGCAGGGTTTCGTCCTTCAGGGTGATGCCGACTGCGCTATCGGCCCCGGTACGCACCTTGTCCGCCACCCGCAGGCTCATGCCCGGCTCGGCCCGGATTTTTTCCGCGCCGCGCTCAATCTGGACATCGCCGCTTACCCGTTTGACGGTTCCCGCTGTATCATCAGCAAATGCCTGAACTGTTACCAGCGCGATACCCGCCGTCAGCAACCAATGTGGTTTAATCATGTCTGAATCCTTCCCGGAACAATTGGGTCATCAAGAAATTCTCCGCGCTACGGCGCGACCGGAGCAGCTTGAGGCGGTCATGGACTGGCTGGCCCATCGCGCCGAAACACTGGGGCTGGACGGGGCGCTCACGCTGCGAATGCAACTGGTGCTGGAAGAACTGTTCCTGAACACCCTGTTGCACGGTTACGCCGGAGACGGCGACAATATCATGGAGCTGGAATTGAAGAAAACAGACCCGCGCCATGTCTGGCTAGTTTACACCGATTACGCCCCGGCATTTAATCCCTGCGAAAAACTGTTTGGCCTCGCGCCCGCCGACCCGGAGCGTCTGGGCGGCAAGGGACTGTACCTGATCCGGGATTTGTCGGCCAGCGTCGAGTATCAGGCCTTGAATCCCGGCAATCGCATCCGCCTGGGGTTTTATCTTGAAGCGCCGCGCGCGCAGGAGTGATTCGCCGCCCCCATGAAACGTCTCTTTCACCTCTTCTCCTCCCTGCTGGCAGCCTTCATTATCGCTGCCTTCATCGCTTTCACCCAGTACGCGCTCTGGGAAGGCATCAACCGCGACCAGCAGATCGCCGACGCGGAAGAGGCGGTCAAGGGCTTTGCCTACAGTGGCTACCAGCGCTATCAAGACCCCCAGAGCGGCACTTATCCCAGCGAGGACGAACTGGCCGGAGACGTCGATCTGCTGGCGCGCTACACCCGGAGATTGCGGACTTACAGCAGTCTGGAAAATACGGCGGTCGTGCCGCTGGCGGGTTTTCGCAACATGAAGATCACCAACGGCATCTGGCTGGACAGGGATGCGGAAAAAAATGCGCGGGAAATCGCCGCCGGCATTGAAATCGCCCGCCACTACAAACATGTGGAGCGCACCCTCGTTGGCAACGAAACCCTCTTTCGCCAGGACATGACGCCAGAGGCGCTGATTCCCCTTCTGAAAGCCGTTAAAAAGGCCACCCGCAAACCCGTTTCCACCGCCGAACCCTATCACATCTGGCTCAAATACCCGGAACTTGCCAAACATGTTGATTTCATCACGGCGCACCTGTTGCCGTATAACGAGGGCGTGCCGATCGAGGAGGCGCTGGATTACGCCATGTGGCGCTACGATGAGTTGCAGGCGGCGTTTCCGCGCAAAAAGATCGTCATCGGCGAAATCGGCTGGCCCCGGCGCGGCCCCAACCG
>JAITNI010000072.1 GCA_031290535.1 Zoogloeaceae bacterium | reverse complement strand
ATACACCCGGTCGGCCACTGGCGCCATGATGAAAAAGGTCAAAAACAGCGCCAGCCCCACCATGACCTGCGCGGGCGGCGCGGTCTGCGTACCCAGCGCGTGTCGCAACAGGGAAAACACAATGATGATGCGCGTAAAACTGGTCATCATCAGCAGGAGCGCGGGAAGGAAGGAAAGTACCGTCAGCGTCAGCAGCGTCTGGATACTCAGGGTATACGTCGTGCTGTTGCCGGGGCCGGGGGTGGCAGTAAAGGCAGGCAGCCCCCCCGAAGCTGGCGCGGCCTGCGCCAGGGCGGGTTCGGCCAGCAGCGCCCAGAGGCACAACAGCCCCAGAACGCCAAACAGCCGCAGCAGGAACGACGCACTGGACAGGGGAAACCCAGAATCTCCCCGTTCGTCCTGAGCTTGTCGAAGGGCATTCCCTGTGAAGGCAAGGGCTTCGACAGGTTTTGCCCGAACGGTGGCGCGCTGTTCAGAAATTTCTGAAGGGATTTGGGGCGGCGCGGCGCGAATGCTCCCGGCAGGACGGAAAGAGGGGAAGGGCGACGCCTGGGCGCATTTCGCCATCGGGTCAGGAGGACAATTGTTCATGCGGGAGGCTTGGAAAATTTTTGCAACCAGTGCGCGAAGGATTGGGTCAAGGGCGGCAGCGGAACGCCATTGGCGCTGGCCTCTGACGGCGGCGCGCCACGGGGCATGGTATGCAGGGTACGAATCTGGCCGGGCACAACGCCCACCACCAGCCACTGATCGCCCGCCTCAAGCAGCACAATACGCTCACGCGGCCCCAGCGCTACCCCGCCCAGAAGTTTCAGCCCCCCCTGCCCAAACCCCTTGCCGCCCAGAAATTTACGCCCCATCCAGGCCAGCAACACCAGAAAGCCGACGATCAGCCCGAGCATCAGGAACACTTGCAGAACCGTGCCAGAAGAAACGCCCACCTGCGCTTCCGGCGATTCAGCCGCCAAAGCCAGACCCGGCAGGGCGAGAAGGAAGAAAAGAGAGGAACGCATGAAGTAGGCAGGGATGGCAACGTGCGTATCTTAGAACAATCTGGGCGTTTCGGGGCGGTTCAATGCAAGAAGAAGGGGCAAGGGGCATTGTTTTTTCTGCGGCCTACCCTTCCTCCTCCTTCGCCACTCCCGCCGCCCCAAACGCCCCTTCCTTCAAGCGAAACAGCTCATCCCGCGCCGCCGCCGCTTTCTCGAATTCCAGATTCTTCGCGCATTCGTTCATCAGTTTTTCCAGGCGTTTGATTTCTTTTGCCAGCGCCTTTTCGCTCATGGTTTCGTAGCTGGCTTTTTGTTGGGCGATTTTCCATTCTTTTTGCGCGCTTTCGGCGTTGTAGATGCCGTCGATAATATCCTTGATGCGTTTGACCACGCCCTTCGGGGTGATGCCGTGTTGCAGGTTGAAGGCCAGTTGTTTTTCGCGGCGGCGGTTGGTTTCGGCGAGGGCTTTCTGCATCGAATCGGTGATTTTATCGGCATAGAGGATGGCCTTGCCGTTCAGGTTGCGGGCGGCGCGACCGATGGTTTGAATCAGGCTGCGTTCGGAGCGCAAAAAACCTTCCTTGTCGGCATCCAGAATCGCCACCAGCGCCACTTCGGGAATATCCAGCCCTTCGCGCAGCAGGTTGATGCCGACCAGCACATCGAATTCGCCCAGGCGCAGGTCGCGGATGATTTCCACCCGCTCGACGGTGTCGATGTCCGAATGCAGATAGCGTACCTTGACCCCGTGCTCGCGCAAAAAATCGGTCAAGTCCTCGGCCATGCGCTTGGTGAGCGTCGTCACCAGCACCCGCTCGCCCACCGTGACGCGGCGCTTGATTTCGGAGAGCAGGTCGTCGACCTGGGTGGTGGCCGGACGCACTTCCACTTCCGGGTCGATGAGGCCGGTGGGGCGCGCCACCTGTTCGACCACCTGTCCGGCGTGCGCGGCCTCGTAGGCGGCGGGGGTGGCGGAAACAAAGATGGTCTGGCGCAGCATGGCCTCGAATTCCTCGAATCTGAGCGGACGATTGTCCAGCGCCGAGGGCAGGCGAAAGCCGTAATTGACGAGGTTTTCCTTTCTGGAGCGGTCGCCCTTGAACATGCCGCCGACCTGGCCGATGGTGACGTGCGATTCGTCAATGAACATCAGCGCGTTCTGCGGCAGGTAGTCGAGCAGGGTCGGCGGCGGCTCGCCCGCCTTGCGCCCGGAAAGGTGGCGGGAATAGTTTTCGATGCCCTTGCAAAAGCCGATTTCGTTCAACATCTCAATGTCAAAACGGGTGCGCTGGTCGATGCGCTGCGCCTCCACCAGTTTTTGTTCCTGCTGAAAGGTCTCTACCCGCATTCGCAATTCCGCCTTGATCTTCTCCACCGCCTTCAGCACCGTGTCGCGCGGCGTGACGTAATGCGAGGCGGGAAAAACGGTAAAGCGCAGCGCCTTGTGCAGCAGTTCGCCGGTCAGCGGATCAAAAAAGCGCAGGGATTCGATTTCGTCATCGAACAATTCCACCCGGATGGCGTGTTCGGCGTGTTCGGCGGGGAAAATGTCGATCACATCGCCGCGCACCCGGAACACCCCCCGGTGAAAATCCATTTCGTTCCTCTGGTATTGCATCGCCGTCAGCCGCTTGACGATGGCGCGCTGGTCGAGCTTGTCCCCGGCGCGCATGGTGAGAATCATGTTGTGGTAATCCTCCTTGTCGCCAATGCCATAAATGCAGGAGACCGAGGCCACAATCACCACGTCCTGCCGCTCCAGCAGGCTCTTGGTGGCGGAAAGGCGCATCTGCTCGATGTGCTCGTTGATGGCGGAATCCTTCTCGATGAACAAATCCCGCGAGGGTACGTAGGCTTCCGGCTGATAGTAATCGTAATAGGAGACAAAATATTCCACCGCGTTTTCCGGGAAAAACTCCTTCAT
>JAITNI010000053.1 GCA_031290535.1 Zoogloeaceae bacterium | reverse complement strand
CCGTGGGATAATCGCGCAAACTTGCGCCCGGAATGGTGCGAGTATTGGGTGATGCGTCAGGCCGCGGAAAATTTTGAGCAGAATTTTTCTGATTTGACCGGATTTTTTAGCTGGAAATTTGGCCAAAAAATGGATATTGATTTCGAGCGGGTGCAAGGCTTCGTGCATTCGGCACCGGGGATGGATTGTTATATTTTTAGCCATGGGGTTTCTCAGGTTGCCTACTTTCTCAATGTCTGGCAGCAAGGGGAATTTTGGCATAGCGGAATGACTGCCAAGGCGGAAGCCTTGCTTTCAAAAATAGGCTATCCGCTTGATTTATCAAAGAGCGTCGATTATCATCTCACCACAGCCTATTCAAACTACTGGATAGGGTCGCCGCGTTTTTGGCGCGCGTATCTGGATTTTATGGGACGTGTTTTTGACGAAATCGAAGCCCAAAAACCCGGTACGGAAGGGATTGACGGACAATCTGCGTTCTGGAGAGGATTGGGCGGAAGGTCGAAAGGAGGGGATAGGCATGCTCAGGCGCTGCCGATTATTCCCTATATCGTCGAGCGTCTGTTCTCGGTGTTTGTCAGGCTGCATCCAGAATACCGGATGGTTGCTTGGGAATATCCGCCAGACGAACTCAAAGCAAAAACCTTCGATAAGGCGGGTCTGATACCATTGGCCAATTGGTGCAAGATGCTCTACAGCCAGACAGGGGATGAAAAATTCGTCCATATGTTTCGAGAGGTGCAGAATGACTTGAATAAAGCGACTAATGGATTTTTTACGAAATCAACGGTTCGTTTTAACAGCCCGCCAAATCAATAACGTTCACTCATGCGGGGTGAGTCCCCTCTGTGCCATGATGAAGCGGATGGCTGCAACCGGGTTGGAAGGGGGCAGCGGAAAATGCGCGTCTTCGTATTTGACGGTCAGCAGGACAAGCGCCTCAAGTTCGTCACTCTCTGGCGTCCCCCGTCCTGCGGACACGGTATGCCATGCCCGTCACCCCCGTCCGTCCTGCGGGCACGTATGGCGTGCGGCGGCTGTGGCCGCACGCTTTGAAAGCGGGTAGCCAGGCTCCCGCACTCCATAGGCGTGTGCCGCGCCACCCTTTCCCCCGTCTGTTGTCCGGGCATGGCATGCCGTGCCCCTGCTCTCCCTGCCTTCTCCCGCAAGCGGGTGAGGATTGGGCGCGTTATCGTCTAAACTAGCAGGTTCCGCATCCGCGAACGACACAATCATGCCGCATATCTTCTGCGTGGCTAACCAGAAAGGTGGGGTAGGCAAGACCACCACCAGCGTCAATCTTGCCGCCGCGCTCCATCAGGCCGGACAGCGCACGCTGCTCGTCGACCTCGACCCCCAGGGCAACGCCACCATGGGCAGCGGCATCGACAAGCGCAAGCTCGACCGCTCGATTTATCACCTGCTCATCGGGCTGGCGGGGGTGGGCGAGGCACGGGTGAAATCGCCGACAAACGGTTATGACATCCTGCCCGCCAACCGCGATCTGGCCGGAGCCGAAATCGAGCTGGTGGGGCTTGAGCGGCGCGAAAAACGGCTGCGCGAGGTGTTGGCGACCGCTGCGGACGATTATGACTTTGTACTGATAGATTGCGCGCCCTCCCTGTCGCTCCTCACCCTCAACGGCCTGTGTTCGGCGCATGGCGTCATCATTCCAATGCAATGCGAATATTACGCGCTGGAAGGGCTGGCCGAGCTGGTCAATTCGATCAAGAAGGTGCACGCCAACCTCAACCGCGACCTCAAGATTATCGGTCTGTTGCGGGTGATGTTCGACCCGCGTGTTACCTTGCAGCAGCAGGTCTCCAGCCAGCTTGAAAGCCGTTTCGGCGACAAGGTGTTTCAGGCCGTGGTGCCGCGCAACGTGCGGCTGGCCGAAGCGCCCAGTCATGGCATGGCGGGGGTGAATTACGACCCCGCGTCGCGGGGGGCGCAGGCTTATTTTGCCTTTGCGACCGAACTGGTCGAACGGGCCAGGACTTTCTGACGAGCTGAACATGAC
The DNA here is from genome assembly GCA_031290535.1 of Zoogloeaceae bacterium. Classification (GTDB taxonomy): domain Bacteria; phylum Pseudomonadota; class Gammaproteobacteria; order Burkholderiales; family Rhodocyclaceae; genus Azovibrio. Next base: position 907 of record JAITNI010000053.1, on the reverse strand, counting down.
TCCTCCCCGACCCAAAAAAGGCCTTGGCAGCGGCCTCGACAATCTGTTTTATCCAGACGACGAGAGCGAACCCGGCGAGCTGCAAAACCTGCCACGCGCCGCGCTGCGAGCGGGCAAATACCAGCCGCGCACCCGCATGGATCCGGGTTCGCTGGAAGAACTCGCGGCCTCGATCAGGGCGCGCGGCATCATGCAGCCCATTCTCGTCCGCCCGGTGGGCGAGGAGGTTTACGAGATCATCGCTGGCGAACGGCGCTGGCGGGCGGCGGAGATCGCCGGGCTGAACGATGTGCCCTGTCTGGTGCGGGAGATTCCCGACGAGGCGGCGCTGGCGATGTCGCTGATCGAGAATATCCAGCGCGAAGACCTCAATCCGCTCGAAGAAGCCAATGGCATTCAGCGCCTGATCGACGAATTCGGCATGACCCACCAGCAGGCCGCCGACGCGGTCGGGCGCTCGCGTCCGGCGGCAAGCAACCTGCTCCGCCTGCTCAACCTCGCCCAGCCGGTGCAGGAATTGCTGATGGCGGGCGACATCGACATGGGGCACGCGCGCGCGCTGCTGGCGCTCGACGGCGCGAACCAGATTCAGTTCGCCAATCAGGTGGCGGCCAGACAGTTGTCGGTGCGCGACACCGAACGGCTGGTGCAACAGGCGCTGAATCCGGCTGTCGCCAGAGTCGCGCCCGCGCCTGACCGCGACCTGTTGCGGCTGGAAGAGGAAATCGCCGACGCGATCGGCGCGGCGGTGAAGATCAAGTCGAACAAAAAAGGCGCGGGCGAGGTGGTGATCCGCTTCGGGAGTCTGGATCAGCTCGACGGCCTGCTCGGACGGCTGCGCTGACCGGGGTTCCGGGCACAGGGCAAGCGCATGAATGACTTTTGCTCCCTCCCCTGACAAGGGGAG
>JAITNI010000205.1 GCA_031290535.1 Zoogloeaceae bacterium | reverse complement strand
TGGCTCCTGCTCCAACTCCTCCAGAAAACCATCGGCCTGCGGGTAGACCCGGAAACTGAAAGCACAGGTCTGGATCAGTCGGAATATTCCGAAAAAGCCTACAACCTGTAAGCGCCAGATACGAAAACGCCTTCCTTCGCCGTGTGTGTGGTGGTGGAGGAAGGCCATTTCGCTCATCTTTCCGTCCGGGGTTCCCCTTTGTTCGATGATGCAAACAGGCAAATGGATGATTCTATGTGGGGGACGGGAAACGCGATCAGGTAAATTTTCTTGGTCAGACGTCTTGCCGCCCGCTCCCAGAATACCCCATTTCTGTCGCAATGTTCCGGGCGCATTCGAGCAGCATGGCGCGGGAGCGTTCCTCGACGCCTTCGGCCTGCATGATGGCGTCGGGGCCGGAGAGGTTGATGGCGGCGATGATGTCGCCCGTATGGTTGCGGATGGGGGCGGCGATGGCGGTGGAATAGTCGGAGCGGCTGATGGCCCAGCCGTTCCGGCGGTCTTCGCGCAGGCGCTGTTGCAGTTCGGGCAGGGTCTTCGGCGCCGGGGGCGGGTAGCCGTCCAGACGGACGTGGCGGTAGAGCAGGTTCAGTTGCGCGTCGTCCAGCGCGCAGAGCAGCATCCGGCCCATCGCCGTGCAGTGGCAGGGCAGGCGGCTGCCGATGGGGATGTTGACGGTCAGGCGTTGCTGCGCGAAGGCGCGGTAGATATACACGGCGTCGGTCTGTTCGCGCACGGAGAGGTGGCAGGAGAGCGAGGCGTGGTCGCGCAGGGCATTCAGCCAGGGCATCGCGATCTCCACAATGTCGCGGCTGGCGAGCCAGGCAAAGCCGCCGGATACCAGACGCGGCCCCAGTTCATAGGTGGTTTTGGCGGCCTTCTTCAGATAGCCCCGCTCCGTGAGCGTCTGCACGATGCGGTAGATGGCCGATTGCGTGAGGTTCAGGCGGTCGGCGATGTCATTCATCGACAGGGCGCGTTCGCTGGCGCTGAACATCTCGATGATCGACAGGCCGCGTTCCAGCGCGGGGACGCGGTAGCTGTTTTCCGGCATGTCTTCCGGCGCGGTTTTTTGTCCGGCGCGAGCTTCTTTGTTCATCCGCGAAAATTCCGTAAAAATAAGATTTTCAAAGCGCGGCGACGGCCTCAAAGCCGATTGGCCCGCCGTTGAATTCCTGCATGGCGTCAAGCAGCGCGTCCCAGAAATAAACGCTGGCGGCGCGGTCGAACAGGAGGTGAAAAACCGGCGTGTCTGCGCCGCCAGTGTGGGCGACAATGGCATTCAAGCGCGCCACGGAAGTCTGGGCTATCGCGCCGACCAAAAACGCATCGGGACGCAGATCGACGCCGCAGAGCTTGGCCATGACCTCAAAAATGCGCGGCCCGGCCAGCAAAAAGCAGGCGTGGCTGTCCTGACGCGGCAAAAAATACAGGTCGGCCTGTTCCGGCAGATTCTGTTCCAGCGCCCGGATTTTCTCCCCTTTGTCCGCCAGACTTCCCAACAGCAGATATTCGCTGGCCGACAGGCGCAGCAGCATCCCCCCGTCTGCTTGCGTCAACAACTGGTTGGGCGCGGCGGGCAGGCGGTAGCCCAAAGTTTCGAGAAACGCCGCCGTCCCTTTGCCGCGCAACCCCAGGCGGGGCAGGTGGGTGAGGTCGGCCAGACCACAGGATTCCCGCGCCGGTTGTTCGGCGTCGTAGCGGGCGACGAGGGCGGCATGGCCGAGGCTCGTGAGGTCAAACCGCGCCGCGCGATTTGTATCCGCTGCGGGGCGCAGGCAGAGCAGGGGGGCGCGTTCGGAAAAATCCTCGACGCGGACAGAAGGCGTCTGTTGCAGGGGAGCGCTCACGGTCATAACTCCTGACGTTGGGTTTCGGGGTCGTAGAAGGGCAGTTTGACGACTTCGGCCAGAACGGTCGCGCCGCCCTCAACGCGAATCGGCAGACGGCTGCCGGGGGCGCTCTGCGCCGGAGCCGCGTAGGCCAGCCCGATGATTTTTTCCAGTGTGCCGGAATATTCGCAGGAGGTCACGTTGCCGGTGATATTACTGGCCGCGTCCAGCGCCAGATGGCCCTCAAGCGGTTTGGGGGCGTCCTTCGGCAGCACAAAACCGACCAGCTTGCGCTTCAAGGGTTGTGCTTCGAGAATTTTGATTGAACGCTGGCCGACAAAAAAAGGCTTTTTGCGGCCAATCGCCCAGCCCATGTCGACTTCGGCGGGGTGAGTCATGCCGTCGGTATCCTGACTGATGATGATGTGACCCTTTTCGAGGCGCAGGAGGCGCTGGCTTTCCACGCCGAAGGGGCGGATGCCGTGTTCTTGTCCCGCCGCCCTCAGCGCGTCCCACAGGTGTTCGCCATAGCGGGCGGGGACGTGGATTTCGTAGCCCAGTTCGCCGACAAAACCGACGCGAATGAGCCGCGCCGGAACCCCGGCGACCGTGCCAATCCGCACGGCCAGATACGGAAATTCAGCGGGCGACAGGGCAACATCGGCGCAGACTTTTTCCAGCACCCGGCGCGACAGCGGCCCGGCGAGATTGACGGCGGCAAAGGCGGCGCTGACGTTGGCAATATCGACATCCAGACGCCATTGCGCGTTCCATTGGGTGAGGCTGCGATAGACGCGATCAATGCCACTGGTGGTGGCGGTGACGTAAAAATGCGTTGCGCCGAAGCGGCAGCAGACGCCATCGTCAATGATGACGCCATCCTCGGCAGTCATCAGCGCGTAGCGCGAGCGGCCAATGGGTTGCTTGGCGAAGTTGAAGGTGTACATCCGCTCCAGAAGTTCCACGGCGTCCGAGCCGCGAATGTCGAGGCCGCCCAATGTGGACACGTCGATCAGCCCGACCCCGGTTCGCACGGCGCGGGCTTCTTCCTGAATCCATCGTTCGCGTTGTTCCGGCGCGCCGTAAAAGGCGGGGCGCTGCCAGACGCCTGCGGGCATCAGGGTGGCGCCCGCCTCAAGGTGGCGCTGATGCATCGCGCTCTGGCGGAAGGGAGAAAAGGCGCGTCCGGCCATGTGGGCGAGGGTTTCCGGCGTAAAGGGCGGGCGGGCGGTGGTGACGCCAGTCTCGGAGACGCTGCGCCCCGTTGCCTCGGCCACCAGCCGCGCCGTGGGCAGCGCCGACTGGCGGCCTTGCAGCGGCCCCATGCCGACGGTGGAAAAGCGTTTGACGAGCTGAATATCCCGGTAGCCAAAGCGGGTGGCGTTCACAATGTCGCGGATTTGCAGGTCTTCCTCAAAATCCACGAATTCCTTGCCCTTCGGATGCGGGAAAATCGGCCAGGGAAAATTGACGGCGGCTTCTGGCGCGTAGGGTGGCAACGGCGGTGGCAACGGCGGCGAGGCGGTCAGCCGGAGGGCGGCGGCGGCGGCCTTGCCCGCCCGTTCGCCATCGGCCAGCACATTTTTTAGGCTAAAAAAACTGTTCACCGACCCGGCGATGTCGAGAATTCCGGGCAGCGACGTGATGGAAAACCGCGCCGTCGCATCCTCGTATTTCAGCTTGCCATCGGCCTGACAGAGCAGTTGATAGACCGGCATGTAGCCAGCGGAAGTCAGCAGCAGGTCGCAGTCGATGCGCTCGCCCTCTTCGGCCACCTGACCCTGCGCCACAATGCGGCGCAGGTCGACCCCGGCGATGTGCGTACCCTGGGCGTTGGGCAGGGCTTCAAAGACCGTGTGTTCGTAATGGAGCGGGACGCCCTTCAATTGCAGGGCTTCCGCCAGGGGCGTGCTGGCCTGGGCGCGGGGGCGCAGGTCGATGAGGGCGGCCACTTCCACCTGCGCGTCCAGCAAATCCAGCGCCGCCAGATAACCGTCATCATGCCCGGTCAGCACCACGGCACGCTGGCCGGGGCGGACGGCGTAGAGCTTCATCAGCCGCTGCGCGGCGCTGGCGAGCAGGACGCCGGGCAGGTCGTTATTCCTGAAAATGACCGGCTGGTCAAACGCGCCGCTGGCGACAATGCACTGTTTGGCCCGCGCTTTGTACAGGCGCTTGCCGCTGATGATGGGAAGATAATTGTCGGCAAACCAGGCGTTGCAGACGGCGTTTGTCAGGACGCGAATGCCGGGATGGCGCGTCACCGCCTCCACGAGCGCGCGCGCCGTTTCTTCCCCTTT
>JAITNI010000071.1 GCA_031290535.1 Zoogloeaceae bacterium | reverse complement strand
GTTGAACCTGTACGGCGGCGGGCAGCGGCAGCAGGGCGCGGGCGTGGCCCATGTCGAGTTTGTTGTCGAGCAACAATTCCTGCACCGGCGCGCACAATTGCAGAAGACGCAACAGGTTGGAGGCCGCCGGACGCGAGCGCCCCACCGCATCGGCGGCCTGCTGGTGGGTGAGGTTGAATTCATCCACCAGCCGTTGCAGCCCCTGCGCTTCTTCAAGCGGATTCAGGTTTTCGCGCTGGATATTTTCGATCAGCGCCATCGCCAGCGCCTGTTCGTCGGGAATGTCGCGCACCAGCACCGGGACGGCGGCGAGTTCCGCCTTCTGCGCGGCTCGCCAGCGGCGTTCGCCCGCGACAATCTCATAGCGTTCCGCGCCCGGCGTGGCGTCGATGGCTCGCACCAGACTCGGCTGCATGATGCCCTGCGCCCGGATGGAGGCGGCCAGTTCTTCCAGCGAGGTTTCGTCCATGCGGCTGCGCGGCTGATATTTGCCGGGCTTCAGGCGCTCAATGGGCAGTTCCCGCTGTTCGTCGGGACGTTTTTCGCCCATGCCGGACAACAGCGCGTCAAGGCCGCGACCCAGTCCTTTCTGTTTCATGCCGCGCCCTCCCCGGCCGCGAGCCGGTGCAGGATTTCCTGCGCCAGCGCCAGATAGGCTTGCGCGCCTCTGGAATTCTTGTCGAAGGCCAGCACGGGCTTGCCGTAGGAAGGCGCTTCGGCCAGCCGCACGTTGCGGGGGATGAGGGTGGCGTAGACCTTGCGGCCAAAATGGCGTTCCAGTTCGCCGGAGACTTGTTGCGTGAGCGTACTTTGCGGGTTATACATGGTTCTTAACAGCCCTTCGATTTCCAGCCGGGGATTGAGATGGACGCGCACTTTCTTGAGCGTTTCCACCAGATCGGACAAGCCTTCGAGCGCGTAATATTCGCACTGCATTGGGATCAGCACGGAATCAGCGGCGACGAGGCCATTGACGGTGAGCATGTTCAGGGCGGGCGGGCAGTCGATCAGGACAAAATCATAAGGCGCGTCGCGCAGGGCGTCGGCCAGACGGTATTCGCGCCGTTCCAGTTCCACCACTTCCACCTCCGCGCCCGCCAGTTCGCGATTGGCGGGCAGGACGGCAAAGCCGAAATCGGTCTTCAGGCTGGCTTCCGCCAGCGTGACCTGCCCAAGCAGCACCTGATACACGGTCGGCAGCGCCTCGCGTTTGAAGATGCCCGCGCCGGTGGTGGCGTTGCCCTGCGGGTCAAGGTCGATGAGCAACACCTGCTGGCCTTCCTGCGCCAGACTCGCGGCCAGATTGACCGCCGTGGTCGTCTTGCCCACGCCGCCCTTCTGGTTGGTGATAGCGATGATTTTCATAGAGGCCCTATTCCTTGTCTTCCGGTTCTTTTGCGTAGCGCGTGCGGGTGCGCCATTTGCCTTTGACGTGTTCCATCGCCTCGCGGCAGGTGCGGGCCAGATCGTCATTCAGCGCGGAAAGCGCGGTGTCCGCGCAAACGGTGCGTTCAAAGGGGGATTTTGCCTGAGCGCACTCAAAACTTGCCGCGCAGGACAGTCCCGGACACAGCAGGCCGAAGAGCGCCAACGCCAGCACCCGCAGAACGGGGTTGGAAATGGACATGAAAACCTCCATCAAATGCCGAAACCCCGGATTTTACAGGTTTCCAACAGGAAAGGTGTTGGCATATTCTGCCGCCCGCTTGACGAACCGTGCGGCAGCGCGTTGTCGATACCGGATTCGCGCAGGCGTCCCCCGGCATTTGCGAAACCGCACCGTCTGGTGCAAGACTGCCCGCATTATGCAAGGCGATGAACAAGGGGCGGGGAGAAGAGAGCATTCATCATATTTCCCCGGCGATTTCCTGCAAGCGTTCCTCATTTTTCCGGCAAATGGCGCGGAAGGGGGCGCTGAGGCGCGCATCTGCTGCCGCACATGACCAGAAGAGAGGTTCACCTGACATGCCCGGAACCAGACCTCGCGGTTGGGGCGGCGTGGGCAAATTGAGGGGGAAGGCGGGGGTTGTCACCTCGCCACCGGGAAGCGGCGCGTAGCGCATTGGCAGCATGTCGTAGGCGGGCGCGGGGCAAAGACCGGTATCAGGCGCGTAGGGGAAAAAGCTCAGGTTGCCACCGTGCATGTCGGTGTTGCCGATCAGTTTTCCGTACCACCACAGATATTCGATGCGCCGCGCATTGTCGGCGGCAAGGGTTTTGAGCCGGTGTTGCGGAGATCCATCCAGCAGCCCTGCGGCGATACCGGGGCCAGTACGGTTATGGATTCAAGCGCCCCCAGCGGATTGGCCGATACATTGGCACATTGCTCACCCGACCGCGCAGGGCGCGACGCAAGGCATAACGGGCACGTCTGGCCTTGCCGACCGCGAGCACCAGTTTCCCCCCCCCAGTTCGGCCAACATGCGATGCAGGGTGGACGTGGAAACCTGAAGCGCCGTCGCCAGTTCCCAGGCGCGGACGGCAGACAAACATCCCAGCACCACCGGCAGGCGATCACGGGGAATCTGATGGGAGGGACGCATGGGATGGTTCGTTTTGTGAGAAGATTCCCGGATTGTAATCTATTGAAAACAAAAGAATCAATGCGCTGGATTGAAAGTGTTATGAGAAGATTCTTGAGGGCTGAATGACGAAATCGGGTAGATATTTCCTTCCGCACCTTCCCGGTGGCACGATGCCCACAG
>JAITNI010000055.1 GCA_031290535.1 Zoogloeaceae bacterium | reverse complement strand
TCGATCAGGGGCGACAAAATGCCCGCCTTCATGCGCTTTTCGCCGCCATCTTCCGGGGTGTGCAGCCAGTCCAAAAACTGTTCGACAAACTCCGGCACGGGCACAAGTTTGGCGCGGATTTTTTGCGGCAGGGTCTTGATGAGCTGGGTGACTTTTTCCTTCTCCAGCCCCGGCACCAGCCATTCCAGCCGGGGAGCGGGGAGCGGGTTCAGTTGCGCCAGCGGCGTGGTCAGCGTGACGCCATCCCTGGCGCTACCCGGCTCAAAGTGGTAGGTGAGCGGGTAGTCGATGCCGGAAAGCGTCAAATGATGCGGGAAGGCGTCGGTAGTGATGCCCGCCGCCGCGTGGCGCATCAGGTCTTCGCGCTGCAAATGGAGGAGGCGGGGATTGTCGCGTTCTGCCTCGCGCCGCCAGTGGTCGAAGGTCGCGCCGTTGTGGATGCCTTCGGGAATCAGGTGGTCGTAAAAGGCGGCGATCAGTTCGTCATCGACCAGCACATCCTGCCGACGCTGCTTGTGTTCGAGGCGTTCGATGTCGGCGATCAGTTTCTGGTTGTGCTGCCAGAATGGCCAGCGGCGGGCGAAACTTTCTTCCACCTCGCCGCCCACCAGCGCCTGCCGGATGAAAATCTGCCGACCTTCATCGGGATTCATCGGCCCATAATGCACCCGGCGTTTCGGCACGATGACGACGCCGTACAGCGTGACCCGCTCCCAGGCGGCCACCTGCATTGCCTTCTTTTCCCAGTGCGGGTCGAAATGCTGTTTTTTGGTCAGATGCGCGCCGACTTCTTCCAGCCATTCCGGTTCGATTTTCGCCACGCAGCGGCCATACAGGCGGGTGGTTTCGGTAATCTCCGCCGCCAGAATCCACTGTCCGGCCTTCTTGTGCAGAAACGAGCCGGGATGCACAAAAAAGCGGATGCCGCGCGCGCCCAGATATTGCCCGGTTTCGTCCGACTTCAGACCGAGATTGCCGAGCAACCCGGCCAACAGCGCCTTGTGGATGGAAGCGTAATCGGCGGGAATTTCATTTTCCCGCCAGCCCATTTCCGCCACCAGCGCGTGCAACTGGCCGTGCACCTCGCGCCATTCGCGCAGGCGCAAAAAGGAGAGAAAATTGGCGTGGCATTGTTCGAGCAGTTTTTTGTTCGATTTTTTGTGCGCCACCTCGTGCGCGAACCAGTCCCACAATTTGAGCCAGCCGGTGAATTCCGATTTTTCCCCCTCCCGCCCCGCCGGAAAAAGAATGCGCCGATGTTTTTCATCCGCCGCCTGCTGCTTTTCCTGCGGACGCTCACGCGGGTCTTGCGTGGACAGCGCGGCGGCGATGACCAGCATTTCCTTCAGACAGCCGCGTTCCTTCGCCGCCACAATCATGCGGGCGATGCGCGGATCCAGCGGCAGCCGCGCCAACGCCCGCCCGGTCTCGGTGAGGCGTTTTTGTTCATCCAGCGCCCCCAGTTCCATGAGGAGCGCATAGCCATCATGAATCGCCTTTTCCGGCGGCGCTTCGAGAAAGGGGAAACGTTCGACTTCGGTCAGCTTCAGGGACTTCATCCGCAAAATGACGCCCGCAAGGGACGAGCGCAGAATTTCCGGGTCGGTAAAGGCGGGACGCGCCAAAAAATCCGCTTCGTCATAGAGCCGCACGCAGACGCCCGCCGCTACCCGTCCGCAGCGTCCCGCCCGCTGCCGCGCCGCCGCCTGACTGATTTTTTCCACCTGCAACTGTTCCACCTTGTTGCGATAGGAATAGCGTTTTACCCTTGACAAGCCCGTATCCACCACGTAACGAATGCCGGGGACGGTGAGCGAGGTTTCCGCCACATTGGTGGACAGCACAATGCGCCGCCCGCCCGACGGACGAAAAATGCGATCCTGCTCGGCGGCGGAAAGGCGGGAAAACAGCGGCAGAATTTCCGTCTGCGGCGGATGATGCTTGCGTAATTCCTCCGCCGCCTCGCGGATTTCCCGCTCACCGGGCAGGAACACCAGAATATCCCCCTGACCCAGGCGGGAAAGTTCGGCGCAGGCATCAACAATGGCGTCGTACAAATCGCGTTCGTCATCGTCGTCCTCGGTCTGCACCGGACGGTAGCGCAACTCGACCGGATACAGCCGCCCGGAGACCTCCATCACCGGCGCGGGCTGGTCGCCCGTCGCAAAATGACGGGCGAACCGTTCGGCGTCGATGGTGGCGGAGGTGATGATGAGTTTCAAATCGGGGCGGCGCGGCAGGATTTCCTTCAGATAGCCGAGCAGAAAATCAATATTGAGGCTGCGCTCGTGCGCCTCGTCGATGAGGATGGTGTCAGAGGCGGCAAGCAACGGGTCGGTCTGGGTTTCGGCGAGCAGAATGCCATCAGTCATCAGCTTCACACACGATTCCGGCGCGGTTCTGTCCTGAAAACGGATTTTCACCCCAACGCCCGCCCCCACCTGCGTGTGCAACTCCTGCGCCAACCGGGAAGCCACCGACCGCGCCGCCAGCCGCCGGGGCTGCGTATGCCCAATCC
>JAITNI010000051.1 GCA_031290535.1 Zoogloeaceae bacterium | reverse complement strand
CCGCACGCGCTCACCAACCGGCCCGTGATTGTTGACGATCAGGTGGAAATTGAAATCATCGTCACCTACGCCGACGATCCCCGCGTGCACTTCGACGGCCAGATGACCCTGAATCTGCAACAGGGCGACGCCATCCGCCTGCGCCGTTCCGCGCATTCCATCTGTTTTTTGCATCCGCCCGGCTATAGCTATTTTTCCATGTTGCGCCAAAAGCTCCACTGGAGCGAGCGCCCGATTGACCGTTAAACCGACCTTTAATCCCCGCGAACCGTTTCCCACTTTTTCCCCAAAGGCCCGTCATGCTGCTTTTTTTGAGTATTCAGGATTTTGTCATCGTCGATCATCTGGAACTGGAATTCGGCGCGGGCTTTGGCGCGCTGACTGGCGAGACCGGCGCGGGCAAGTCCATTCTGATTGACGCGCTGGCCCTCGCGCTCGGCGAACGCGCCGAACCCGGCGTAGTGCGCGACGGGCAGGAAAAAGCGGAAGTTTCCGCCACCTTCGATCTCGCGTCGCTCCCCGCCGCCCGTCAATGGCTGGCCGAACAGGATCTGGCGGCGGAAAACGAACTTGTGCTGCGCCGGGTGGTCGATCGCGGCGGGCGTTCACGCGCCTACATCAACGGCAGCGCCTGCGCCGCGCAGCAATTGCGGGAGGTGGGCGAATATCTGGTCGATATTCACGGCCAGCACGCCCACCAGTCCCTGCTGCGCGCCGACGCCCAGCGCGCCCTGCTGGACGCGCACGGCGGCCTGCTGGAATCGGGCAAAAATGTGGCCGCCGCCTGGAAAGAATGGCGGCATCTGGAAACGGCGCTGACCGCTGCCCAGACCGGCAGCGAAGCCAGCGCCCGCGAGCGTGACAGTCTTATCTGGCAGATCGGCGAACTCGAACAACTGAATTTTGTCGCTGCCGAATGGGCGGAACTGGAAGTGGAACAGCGACGCCTCGCCCACGCCGCCAGTCTGATGGAAGGCGCGCAGATCGCGCTGGCGGCGCTCTCCGAAGACGAGGACACGTGCTGCGAAACCCTGCTCGACCGCGCCGCCGACCGGGTCGGCGACATGGCGTCCGTCGACCCGGAACTGGCGACGGCGGCCACCCTGCTGGCCTCCATTCAGGCCGAACTCTCCGAGGTGGTCTCCACCTTGCGCCGCTACGCCGATCAGGTTGAGCTGGATCCGGCGCGCCTGAAGGAAGTGGAAGAACGCCTGACCGCCGTACTGGGGCTGGCCCGCAAATACCGGGTCGAACCGCCGCAATTGCCGGCCTTGTTGCAGGAATGGCAGGCGCGGCTCGCCAGCTTGCAGGAAGCGGCGGATTTGGACGCTCTGGCGCAAAAAGCCAAAGCCGCCGAAAAAACGTATCAAAAACTGGCCGCCGCGCTGACCCAGGGTCGGCAAAAAACCGCCGCCGCCTTGAGCGAGGCCGTCAGCCTTCAGATGCGCGATCTGGCGCTGGGAAGCGGACGCTTTGAGGCCGCCCTGATCCCCATCGCGGGCGGCGCGGCGCAGGGTCTGGAACAGGTGGAATTTCGCGTCGCGGGTCTGGCCGCCAGTGAGGCGCGGCCTCTCGCCAAAGTGGCCTCCGGCGGCGAACTCTCGCGCATCAGTCTGGCCTTGCAGGTGGTCACCTCGCGCAACGCCAGCGTGCCGACCCTGATTTTTGACGAAGTGGACGTCGGCATTGGCGGCGGCGTGGCCGAAATTGTCGGACGCCTGTTGAAGCAACTGGGCACGGAACGGCAGGTGCTGTGCGTCACGCATTTGCCCCAGGTCGCCGCCCGCGCCGACTGGCACTGGCAGGTGAGCAAAAGCGCGACGGAGCGCGGCATCACCAGCCGCATCGAAACCTTGACGCCGAAAGCGCGCATTGAAGAAATCGCCCGCATGTTGGGCGGCCTCGACATCACGCCCACCACCCGCCAGCACGCCGAGGAAATGCTGCAAGGAAAATCCCTTGCAAAAGACTGAGACATTTGCGGCATAATGGCGCCATTCCCGCCGCATGTTTTTTGACCGCCAAATGAAACAGGGCGGGAACCCCGAAAGGATAAAAACACATGGAATGGATTTTTCTCGCCGCCGCGCTCGCGTTCTGGTTTCTGGTCTTTCCCATTGTCCTGGCGGTAAAACTGGGCGGCTTGCGGAACAAACACTGGCAATTGCAGCAGCAGGTGGAATCCCTCACCCGGCGGCTGACCGAGACGGAGCAAAAACTGGCCGCAGGCGTGCCGCACGCCCAGACCGCCCCGGACAAAACGCCAGACAGGAATCTTGCGGCGGCTACCCCGCAGGCCGAAAGCGCCGCTGGTGTCGCGCCGCCGGAGTTCGCTGAATCTGCTGAATCCGTTGCGCCGCCGCCTGCCGCGCCCCTCCCGCCCGCCATGCCTGCCGCCGCACCCGCCGCCGCAGAGGTCTTGCGCCTTGACCCGCTCCCGCCCTCCGAAACCGCGCCGCCCGAATTGTCGCTGGAAGCCTTGGCCGCCACGGTCAGCGCGATGTACGGGACGCCCGCCGCCGCCTCGCCCGCGCCAGAACCCGCCGCTGAAACGCATTCCTTGGAAAACTCTGCACAAGTTCCCCCCGTTCGGGCTGAGCTTGTCGAAGCCCTTGTTTTTACGGGGAATGCCCTTCGACAAGCTCAGGGCGAACGACCTTGTGCAGAGTTTCCCTTGGAACGCGCTTTTGTGGCAGCCAAAAACTGGCTGTTCGGCGGCAATACCGTGTTGCGTGTTGGCGTGGTGCTGCTGTTCATCGGGCTGGCGTTTTTGCTGCGCTACGCTTCCGAGCAAATCACCATTCC
>JAITNI010000293.1 GCA_031290535.1 Zoogloeaceae bacterium | reverse complement strand
GTGCCCGCCCTGCTGTTCTGGTGTCTGCTGGCGCCGGCCTGGGTGGCGCGGCAGTGGCGTTTGCGGCTTGGGGAGGGGAAGAAGGCGCTGTTGTCGATTCTGGGTCTCTGGCTGATTCTGGCGACCTGGCTGGCGATGGTGCAAATTCGCGCCCAGGGTGTCTCTGGCTTGCTTTTTATGCTGGTGATTGCCGGAGTGATCGCGCTTCTGGTTTTTCTTGTCAGACGAAAATTCGGCGGAGCAACACGGACGCCAGAGGACGCCTTCCGGCAGGAGCGGCGAGTTGCATTGAGGGGGATATTTCTCTTTGGATTGGGCTGGGCGGTCTGGTTGATCTGGGTTGGACGGGGAGGGGTGAAGGGCGATGCATTGTGGATTTTGCTTGTCTTCGTCCCGGCGATTCTGTTGCTCCCCGTCGCCTCGCTCGGTGTGGTGGGGATTCATCTCAAAATGCTGCTTCAGCGGCAGGCCAATCTTCCGTGTCGCACGAATCTTCTGGATGTCATGGCCGGACTCATGGCGATTCTGCCCTGCTTTGCGCTTCTGCTGCTCATTGGCGGGCAAATCCCGGACTGACCCCACTCCCAACAGATCATTCTCATGCCAAACAAATTTCGCTTCCTTCTCCCGATCCTGCTCCTCGCCGTATTCCTCACGGGGCTGTTTTTGCTGCCGCAACCGTACTGGGCGGTTTTGACGGCGCTGCTGGCAGCGTGGGTGATGTGGGAGTGGGGGGGCCTCGCCGATCTGAATACCGGAGCACGGGGGGTTTTGGGAGGGATTGCGCTTGCCCTTGCGGTGGGCCTCATGGTCTTTTTTCCTGAAACCTTGCTCTCTGTCGCGCCGTCCGGCGAAGAGCAGAGGGTGGAGTACAAGATGTTTGTGTGGGCCGCCTGGGATTTTGGGGGTTGGTTCTATGGCCCCGCCGTGCTGTTCTGGTGCCTGCTGGCTCCGACCTGGGTAAAGCGGCAATGGCGTTTGGGACGCGGAAGGTGGGGGAAAGCGTTGTCGTCGATTCTGGGTCTCGGGCTGATTCTGACCACCTGGCTGGCGCTCGTGCAGATGCGCGCCTACGATGCCGGTCTCCTGATTTTTTGCTGCTGGTTTGCGGCGCTCATGCGGCTTGCCCTGCCCGCTGGTTTGGTCAAGGCGCTGCTCTCGCCGCAAGCGGACAGTGCGCGTCCCGCCCCGCTACTGGAGGGGGCGGCGATCTTGATGCCCCTGCTGCATTTTTTCTCGGTACTGTTGCTTCTCTTGGAAGTGCAAATGCCGGATTGACCTCTATGAATGCCTCTTCTCAAAAACCCCGTTCCGCTTCCCTTGCCAACAAAACCGGCCATGCGCCGCGCAAGCGTTTTGGGCAGAATTTTCTGGTCGATAGCGGAGTGATTCACGCCATTGTGGCGGCGATTCAGCCGCAGGCGGGGGAGACGCTCGTCGAAATCGGCCCCGGACTGGGGGCGCTGACCGAACCGTTGCTGGCGCGGCTGCCTTGCTTGCACGTGGTGGAAATCGACCGCGACCTGATCGCCCGCCTGAAGGCGCGTGACGCTCCGGAGCGCCTGGTGATTCACGAAGGCGATGCGCTGGCTTTTGATTTTGGTCAACTGGCGGGGGAGGCCAAAGGCTGTCTGCGCGTAGTGGGCAATCTGCCCTACAACATTTCCACGCCGCTGCTTTTTCATCTGGCCGAATTCGCCGACTGTATCCGGGACATGCATTTCATGCTGCAAAGGGAAGTGGTGGCGCGCATGGTGGCCGCGCCGGGGCAGTCCGCCTATGGCCGCCTGTCCGTCATGCTGCAATACCGTTTTTATCTGGACAAACTCTTTGACGTGTCGCCGGAAAGTTTCGACCCACCGCCCAAAGTGCATTCCGCCATCGTGCGCCTGATCCCCAAACCCGCCGCCGAACTCGTGGCGACCGATCCGGCCTGTTTGCAGCAGGTGGTGACAGCGGCTTTTTCCCAACGCCGCAAAATGCTCAAAAACACCCTGAAACCCCTGTTCAGCGAAACCGAACTCACCGCCCTGAACCTTCCTCTCACCTGCCGCGCTGAAGACCTGCCGCTGGAAGCCTACGTGTGTCTGGCAAATTATTTGCGCGAACGGGGCGCGTAGCGGGATTTTTATGGGGTATAGCGGCCTTGTGGAAGGAAAACAGAGGGGAAATGAGAGACCTCGTGCGAATTTCGACTAAAAACTTCTTGCGCCGCGCAATCGGTTGCGGTTAGAATTTGCGGTTTTTCGGGGGTGGCGTCCGTTTTGCCGCCCATTTTGCTTGTCCATCCGTTGGCCAACCGTAGCCAACGATGAGGAGAATAACCATGAGTCTAGGCCTTGTTGGTCGCAAGGTGGGCATGACTCGCATTTTTGCCGAGGATGGCGCGTCCATTCCCGTCACAGTGCTGGATGTGTCCAATAATCGCGTGACCCAAGTCAAAACGCCGGAAACCGACGGCTATGCAGCCGTGCAGGTGGCCTTCGGCAAACGCCGCGCCTCTCGCGTCATCAAGCCCCTCGCGGGGCATGTGGCCAAGGCGGGCGTGGAAGCCGGGCATGTCCTGAAGGAATTCCGCGTTGAACCCGCCGATCTGTCTGGCTTCAAGCCCGGCGATGCGGTGGCGGTCACGATCTTTAACGAAGGCCAGAAAGTTGACGTTGCCGGGGTTTCCATCGGCAAGGGCTTTCAGGGCGGCATCAAACGCCATAACTTCAAGTCCAATCGCGCCAGCCACGGCAATTCCGTGTCCCACAACGCGCCCGGTTCCATCGGCATGGCCCAGGATCCGGGTCGGGTGTTTCCCGGCAAGCGCATGGCGGGACATCTGGGGGCGGCTTCCTGCACACAGCAGGGCCTGACCGTCGTGCGCGTTGACGCCGAACGTCAGTTGCTGCTGGTCAAGGGCGCTGTTCCCGGCGCCAAGGGCAGCGATGTGATCGTGCGTCCTGCGGTCAAGGCTTGAGGAGTCGGCATGGAACTTAAAATCATTAACGAACAGGGTCAGGAAACCGCGAAATTGCAGGCTTCCGACACGCTTTTCGCCCGCGATTACAACGAGAGCCTGATTCATCAGGTGATCGTGGCCTATCAGGCCAATGCGCGTTCTGGCGACCGCAAGCAAAAAACCCGCGCCGAAGTCACGCACACCACGCACAAGCCGTGGAAGCAAAAAGGCACCGGGCGCGCCCGTTCCGGGATGTCGTCTTCGACCATCTGGCGTGGGGGCGGTCGCGCTTTCCCGAATTCGCCGGAAGAAAACTTCGCGCAGAAGGTCAACAAGAAGATGTTTCGCGCTGGCGTGGCGTCCATCCTTTCCGAGCTGGTGCGGCAAGACCGCCTGCTGGTGGTGGATTCCCTCACCATTGAAGCGCCGAAGACCAAACTGTTCGCGCAAAAGCTGAAGGGTCTGGGGCTGGAAGATCATCTGCTGGTGATTACCGACCGGCTGGACGAAAATCTCTATCTTTCGTCCCGCAACCTGCCCAAGGTGCTGGTGCTGGAAGCTCAGGAAGCCGATCCGGTCTCGCTGGTGCGTTTTCCGCGTGTTCTGGTGACGAAAAACGCGATCGCCAAATTCGAGGAGATGTGGGCATGAATCAGGAACAACAACGTCGTCTGAAAATGGCCCGGCGCAAGAATGGCGGCATTCGTTCGCATGTCGCGGGCAAGGCCGGTCAGGAGCGTCTGCTGCAAGTGCTGCTCGCGCCGCAAATTTCCGAAAAGGCAACCTACGTGGCCGACAAGCACGAGCAGGTCGTGTTCAAGGTCGCCGCCGACGCCACCAAGCCGGAAATCAAGGCTGCCGTTGAACTGCTGTTCAAGGTGGAAGTGGAAGGCGTGCAGGTATTGAACATCAAGGGCAAGGTCAAGCGTTTTCGTCAGACCCTGGGGCGTCGCAAGGGCTGGAAAAAAGCCTTCGTCAGCCTGAAGCCCGGTCAGGAAATCAACTTTGTGGAAGGGGGGAACGCTTAAATGGCCCTCGTCAAAGTCAAACCCACCTCGCCCGGTCGTCGCGCCGTCGTCAAGGTCGTCTCCGATTATCTCTACAAAGGGAAGCCGGTGGCTTCGCTTCTGGAGAAGAAGAGCGTCAAGGCGGGCCGCAACAACAGCGGGCGGATTACCGTGCGCCATCAGGGCGGCGGTCACAAGCAGCATTACCGCGTTGTCGACTTCAAGCGCAACAAGGATGGCGTGCCCGCCAAGGTGGAACGCATCGAGTATGACCCGAACCGTTCCGCCCATCTCGCGCTGCTCTGCTACGCGGATGGCGAACGGCGCTACATCATCGCCGCCAAGGGCATGATCGTTGGCCAGCAGGTCATCAGCGGCTCCGAAGCGCCGATCAAGCCGGGCAATACCCTGCCGATTCGCAACATTCCTGTCGGCACCACGCTGCATTGCGTCGAAATGCTGCCCGGCAAGGGCGCGCAGATGGCGCGTTCGGCAGGCGCTTCCGTGCAATTGCTGGCGCGGGAAGGTTCTTACGCGCAACTCCGTTTGCGTTCTGGCGAAATTCGTCGGGTGCATATCGAGTGCCGCGCCACGATTGGCGAAGTCGGCAACGAAGAGAACAGCCTGCGGAAAATCGGCAAGGCGGGCGCAAACCGCTGGCGTGGTATTCGTCCGACGGTGCGCGGCGTGGTGATGAACCCCGTCGATCACCCGCACGGCGGCGGCGAAGGCCGCACGGGCGAAGGCCGCGTGCCAGTCAGTCCCTGGGGGCAGCCGACCAAGGGGTATCGCACTCGCAACAACAAGCGCACGGACAATATGATTGTCCAGCGCCGTCACAAGCGTTAAGGGGTAAGAGAACATGGGACGTTCTGTAAAAAAGGGCCCGTTTGTCGATGCCCATTTGCTGAATAAAATCGAAGTCGCCCTGGCAGGGAAGGACAAGCGGCCAATCAAGACCTGGTCGCGTCGCTCCACTGTGCTGCCGGATTTTGTGGGTCTGACGATTGCCGTGCATAACGGCAAACAGCATATTCCGGTGTATGTCACCGAAAATATGGTCGGTCACAAGCTGGGCGAATTTTCCCTGACCCGGACATTCAGGGGTCATACCGCCGGCAAGAAGGCGAAGAAATAAGGAGAGGCCACATGGAAACTACTGCAACACTGCGTGGCGTGCGCCTTTCCGCCCAGAAGGGTCGCCTGATTGCCGATCTGGTGCGCGGCAAGCCGATTGACCACGCCCTCAACATTTTGACCTTCGCGCCCCAGAAAGGGGCGGGCATTGTCAGGAAAGTGCTGTTGTCTGCGGTGGCGAACGCCGAGCACAACGACGGCGCCGACATCGACGAGCTGAAGGTGAAGACCATTTATGTTGAAAAAGGGATGGTGCTGAAGCGCTTTACGGCGCGCGCCAAAGGTCGCGGCAACCGGATCTCCAAACCGACCTGCCACATTTATGTGACAGTCGGGAACTAAGGAAACGTCATGGGACAGAAAATTCATCCGACAGGCTTCCGCCTTTGCGTGACACGGGACTGGGATTCCCGCTGGTTCGCCAACAGCAGGGATTTTCCCGGCATGTTGGCCCAGGACGTGATGGTACGTGAATACCTGGGTAAAAAACTGAAGCACGCCTCCGTGGGGCGCGTGCTGATCGAGCGTCCGGCCAAGAATGCCCGCATCACCGTCTTTTCCGCCCGTCCGGGCGTGGTGATCGGCAAGAAGGGCGAAGACATCGAAGTGCTGCGTACCGACCTGCAACGCATCATGGGCGTGCCCGTGCATGTGAGCATCGAGGAAATCAGAAAGCCGGAAACCAACGCCCAGCTGATTGCCGATTCCATCGCGCAACAACTGGAAAAGCGGATCATGTTCCGGCGCGCCATGAAGCGGGCGATGCAAAACGCCATGCGTCTGGGCGCGCAAGGGATCAAGATCATGAGTTCCGGGCGTCTGAACGGCGCGGAAATCGCCCGTACCGAATGGTACCGCGAGGGTCGTGTGCCCCTGCACACCCTGCGCGCCAATATTGACTACGCCACCTCCACCGCCGAAACCACCTATGGCGCGATCGGCATCAAGGTGTGGGTGTACAAGGGCGACATGCTGGCGCACGGCGAACAGCCGGAAGTCGAAGCCGCTCCCGAAGATCCCCGGCGGTCACGCCGTCCCCGTCCTGAAGGCGACAAACCGGGTCGCGGCGCGCCGCGCAGCGACCGGAAGCCCGCAGACGGCGAAAGGCCCGCCAAGCGAGTAAGAAAGGCAGGTGCCTAAATGCTGCAACCGAATCGTCGTAAATATCGCAAGGAACAAAAGGGCCGCAATGTGGGGCTTGCCACACGTGGCGCGTCCGTGTCCTTTGGCGAATGGGGTCTCAAGGCCACGGGACGGGGGCGGTTGACCGCCCGCCAGATCGAGGCGGCGCGGCGCGCCATGACCCGGCACATCAAGCGCGGCGGACGCATCTGGATTCGCGTCTTCCCGGACAAACCGGTCTCCAAGAAACCCGCCGAAGTGCGGATGGGGAACGGCAAGGGGAATCCCGAATACTGGGTCGCCGAGATTCAGCCGGGCAAGGTTCTTTATGAAATGGATGGGGTGAGCGAAGAACTGGCTCGTGAGGCGTTCCGCCTGGCGTCGGCCAAGTTGCCTTTCGCCACGACCTTCGTAACCCGGCATGTGGTGTAAATCATGAAAGCAATTGACTTGAGAAAAAAGAGCGGCGACGAGCTGAAGAATGAGCTGTTGGAGCTTCTGAAAGCCCAGTTCAGCCTGAGAATGCAGCTTGCCTCGCAGCAGTTGTCCAATACCAGCCAGATTGGCAAGGTGCGCCGCGACATCGCGCGGGTACGCACTCTTCTTCGTGAAAAGGCGGTGTAATCATGACGGAAACGACAAGCGTTCCGAACGCCACGACCAGCGCCCGCACCCTGACGGGGCGCGTCGTCAGCGACAAGATGGACAAGACCGTGACGGTTCTGGTCGAACGCCGGGTCAAGCACCCGGTCTACGGCAAGATCATCACCCGCTCGAAGAAGTACCACGCCCATGACGAGAACAACGAAATAGGCGAGGGCGATCTGGTGGAAATTGTCGAAACCCGGCCCATTTCGCGCACCAAGAGCTGGCGCGTGACGAAGCTGCTGGAAAAAGCGGTCGGCGTTTAAGGTTCAGGCTGACGGTATTTTTTGTCAATCGGGGAGAGGATGAAACTTCCTCTCCCCGATTGTGTTTTTTGCGTCACGGATGGCACATCAGTGAAGCGTGAAGCTGTTCTGGCCTTCCCTTTGGAATGGCTTGGGGCGCGGGTCTTCAGGGGAGATTGTCCACCCTGGCGTCGCTTTGCATTCTGACGATCGCATACGAAACCAGTGGCACACGGAACAGGGTTTTTGTGCCCACTCGCTATGCATTGCAGGCATATCCATTGTCTGGAATCATCGTACCTGAATCGCTGGTAAGGGGGGAGGGAAGATCGTTCGGCATGGC
>JAITNI010000281.1 GCA_031290535.1 Zoogloeaceae bacterium | reverse complement strand
CGGCGACGATGTCGAATGGAATTTCAATGACGCCAATTCCAGCGCCCTGATTACCGTGCCGGACAATGACCGCTTCAAGTATGTTGTGATGCCGATGCGGATTTAGCCGCCCCGTGTTTGTGCCACGCCACGCCCCGGTTGAGCGCGTTTTTCGCCTCGCCGGGGCACGGGCAGTCTTGCCGTCCCCCGTTTTTTGTCCCCTGCCGTCCGGCTTTGCCACAGATCTACAGGCTCTGACCACTGGAAACCTCCATGACCGAAAAGAACCCCTCCCCCGCCTACGACGAAGACAGCATTCAGCAGCTTGAAGGGCTGGAAGCCGTGCGGAAACGCCCCGGCATGTATATTGGCGACACTTCCGATGGCACCGGCCTGCATCACATGGTGTTCGAGGTGGTCGATAATGCCATCGACGAGGCGCTGGCCGGGCATTGCGACGACATCGTCGTGACCATCCACAGCGACAATTCCATTTCCGTCACCGACAATGGGCGCGGCATCCCCACCGGCGTCAAGTTCGACGATAAAAACGAACCGAAGCGCAGCGCGGCGGAAATCGTCATGTGTGTGCTGCACGCGGGCGGCAAGTTCAACCAGAATTCCTACAAGGTCTCCGGCGGCCTGCACGGGGTGGGTGTTTCCTGCGTCAACGCGCTCTCCCAATGGCTGAAGCTCATCATTCGCCGCGATGGCAAAAAATACTTTCTGGAATTCCACCGGGGACATGTGGTCGAGCGCCTGATTGAAGTCCAGAATGGCGTTGAGGTCTCGCCCATGAAAATCATCGGCGAGAGTTCGGCCAACGGCACGGAAGTCCGCTTTCTGGCCGACGGGGAAATTTTCGAGAATATCGAATATCACTACGACATCCTCGCCAAGCGCCTGCGGGAACTTTCCTTTTTGAATAACGGCGTCAAGATTCGTCTCGTCGACCAGCGCACCGGCAAGGAAGAAAACTTTGCCTTCGCGGGCGGTGTGCAGGGCTTTGTGGAATACATCAACCGCAGCAAGAGCGTTTTGCATCCGAACGTGTTTTATTCCAGCGGCGACTCCACCATCCACGGCAACAACGTCGGCACGGGCGACGGCGGCATCATCAGCGTCGAAGTGGCGATGCAGTGGAACGACAGCTATCAGGAGCAGGTGCTCTGCTTTACCAACAACATTCCCCAGTCCGACGGCGGCACCCACCTCACCGGCCTCCGCGCGGCGATGACGCGGGTGATGAACAAATACATCGAAGAACACGAAATCGCCAAAAAGGCCAAGGTGGAAATCACCGGTGATGACATGCGCGAGGGGCTGGCCTGTGTGCTGTCGGTCAAGATGCCCGACCCCAAGTTTGCCAGCCAGACCAAGATGAAGCTGGTTTCTTCAGAAGCGCGTCCGGCGGTGGAAGAAGTGGTGGCCGCCAAACTCACCGAGTTTTTGCAGGAAAAGCCCATCGACGCCAAAACCATTTGCGGCAAGATTGTCGAGGCCGCCCGCGCCCGCGACGCCGCCCGCCGCGCCCGCGAAATGACGCGCCGCAAGGGTGTGCTGGATGGCATTGGCCTGCCCGGCAAACTCGCCGACTGTCAGGAAAAAGACCCGGCGCAGTGCGAGCTGTATCTGGTCGAGGGCGATTCCGCCGGCGGCTCCGCCAAGCAGGGCCGCGACCGCAAATTCCAGGCCATCCTGCCCCTGAAAGGCAAAATCCTCAATGTCGAAAAAGCCCGCTTCGACAAGATGCTCTCCTCGCAGGAAGTCGTCACCCTGATTACCGCGCTCGGCACCGGCATCGGCAAGGACGAATACAAGCCGGAAAAACTCCGTTATCACCGCATCATCATCATGACCGATGCCGATGTCGACGGCGCGCACATCCGCACCCTGCTGCTCACCTTTTTCTACCGGCAAATGCCGGAGCTGGTGGAAGGCGGCCACATCTACATCGCGCAACCGCCGCTGTACAAGGTCAAGCACGGCAAGACCGAGCGCTACCTGAAGGACGACCACGAATACAACCAGTTCCTGCTCCGCATGGCCTTGCAGGAATCGGCGCTGACGCCCAGAGCGGACGCGCTCCCCTTGCAGGGTGACGCGCTGGAAGCGCTGGCGCGTTCCTGGCTGCTCGCGCAGGCGGTCATCGAGCGGCTGGCGCACTTCATCAACCCTGCCGTGCTGCACGCGCTGGTGGAACACAATCTGGGTCTTGACCTCTCCAGCCAGACCGAAGCCGAAGCCAGCGCCGCCCGCGTGGCTCCCTTCCTCAAAACCGACGCCAGCATCCGCGCCAGTTTTGATGCGGAACAGGAACGCTGGGTTTTGCGTATTGAGCGAATGCACCACGGCAATGCCAAGGTGAATCTCATCGACGAGGATTTTCTGAATTCCGGCGATTACGCCCAACTGAGAAAAACCGCCGAACTGCTCGCCGACCTGTTCGGCCCCGGCGCGACCCTCCGCCGGGGCGAAAAAAGCGTCCCCGTCCGCAATTTTGCCGAAGCAATGGACTGGCTGATGAACGAAGTCACGCGCGGCATCAGCAGGCAACGCTACAAAGGGCTGGGCGAAATGAACCCCGAACAGTTGTGGGAAACCACGATGGATCCCACCGTGCGCCGCCTGCTGCGAGTCAACATCGAAGACGCCATCAACGCCGACCAGGTGTTCACCACCCTGATGGGCGAACTCGTCGAACCCCGCCGCGATTTTATCGAGTCCAACGCGCTGTATGCGCGCAATATTGACGTGTGAGCGGGAAAAACCCAACACAAAAAGCCGCCCGCCAGCGGCTTTTTGTTTGTGGGCAAGGGACGGCAAGCGTCCCCCAAATATGGAACGCAGGCCGGGACTTCATCCCCCCCTCAGTCT
>JAITNI010000188.1 GCA_031290535.1 Zoogloeaceae bacterium | reverse complement strand
CGATGACTTCCGTAAAATGCTTGCCGCGATGGCTGATTTCCATGATGCTCGCGCCAATGCCGTGCCAGTCGAGCAATTCCGCCTGCGCCTGCTGCAACACGGCTTCCGGCAGGGTGGCGGGGCCGGCGCTGAAATTCCAGATGCGGGGCATGTTTATTCGGCTCCTTCGTCGTCGGTGGGGCTGCCCTCCGCTGCGTCGGACGCATTTTCGTCGGTTGCTGGCGCGTCGGCGATGCTTTCGCTTTCGTTAACGCCCGCTTCTTCGCCTTCGCCCACTTCCTCACCCTCCTCCGCTTCGCTTTCGGCGACTTTTTCCAGACCGGAGAGTTTTTCGCCCGTATCCAGAGAAATCAGCGTCACCCCTTGCGTGGCGCGACCCAGTTCGCGGATTTCGGAAACGCGGGTGCGAATCAGCACGCCGCCGGTAGTAATCAGCATCACCTCGTTTTCGTCCGTCACCAGCTTGGCGGCGACAATCTTGCCATTCCGCTCGCTCGCCGCAATCGCCATCACCCCTTGCGTGCCGCGCCCGGAGCGGCGGAAATCGCCCAGACGGGTGCGCTTGCCGTAGCCGTTTTCGGTGGCCACCAGCACGGTTTCTTCCTCGCTTGCGGCGACCAGGAGCGAAATCACCTTTTGTCCCGGTTGCAAGGTCATGCCGCGCACGCCACGGGATTGCCGCCCCATCGCCCGCACCTGATCCTCGCCAAACCAGACCGCCTTGCCGCCATCGGAGACCAGCACAATGTCGCTTTGTCCGGTGGTCAGTTCCGCGCCAATCAGGTAATCGCCCTCGTCGAGATCGACGGCGATGATGCCCGCCTTGCGCGGATTGGAAAAGCTCGAAAGCGAGGTCTTTTTGACCGTGCCCTGCACGGTGCACATAAAGATGTACTGGTCGTCGGTAAAGGCTTTGACCGGCAGAATGGCGTTGATCTGTTCGCCCTCTTCAAGCGGGAACATATTGACAATCGGACGCCCCCGGCTGCCCCGGCTGCCCTGTGGCACTTCATAGACCTTGAGCCAGTAGCAGCGACCGCGATTGGAGAAGCAGAGGATGTAATCGTGGGTGTTGGCGACAAACAGGTGGTCGATGAAATCATCATCCTTCATCGCCGTCGCCTGCTTGCCGCGCCCGCCCCGGCGCTGGGCGCGATAATCGGCCAGCGGTTGCGACTTGATGTAACCGGTGTGGGAAAGCGTCACCACCAGATCCTGCGGGGTAATCAGGTCTTCCAGCCCCAAATCCTGCGCGTAGGTGACAATCTCGGAACGCCGCGCGTCGCCGAATTGGT
The DNA here is from genome assembly GCA_031290535.1 of Zoogloeaceae bacterium. Lineage (GTDB taxonomy): Bacteria > Pseudomonadota > Gammaproteobacteria > Burkholderiales > Rhodocyclaceae > Azovibrio. Next base: position 6,326 of record JAITNI010000188.1, on the reverse strand, counting down.
CGCGGACGGCGGTCAGTTCCGTGACGATGATTTCGGTGATGCGTTCGGGTTTGGCGAGGATGTCGAGCAGGTCGACAATCCTGTCCATCACCTCGCCATACTCGGCCACAATTTTGTCCTGTTCCAAGCCGGTCAGGCGTTGCAGGCGGAGTTCCAGAATCGCCTGCGCCTGCGCGTCGGAAAGCCGGTAGCCCTGCGCGGAAAAGCCGAATTCCGCCGCCAGCCCGTCCGGGCGGGAAGCGTCAGCAGTGGTGCGCGCCAGCATTTCGCCCACCACACGACTCTGCCAGAGCCGCGCCATCAGTTCCCGCTTGGCGTCGGCGGGCGTCGGCGCAGCCTTGATGAGCGCAATAATGTCATCGACATTGGAGAGCGCTACCGCCAGCCCTTCCAGAATATGCCCGCGTTCACGCGCCTTTTTCAGTTCAAACACCGTGCGACGGGTGACGACCTCGCGGCGATGCGCGAGGAAATATTCCAGCATCTGCTTCAGGTTCAGGAGGCGCGGCTGACCATCGACCAGCGCCACCATGTTCATGCCGAAGGTATCCTGCAACTGCGTCATCTTGAAGAGGTTATTCAGCACCACTTCCGGCATTTCGCCGCGTTTCAGTTCAATGACCACGCGCATCCCGGATTTGTCGGACTCGTCGCGCAGATCAGAAATGCCCTCGATGCGCTTTTCATTGACCAGTTCGGCAATCTTTTCCAGCAGCACCTTTTTATTCACCTGATACGGCAATTCATCGACAATGATGGACTGGCGACTGCCCTTGTCCAGATCCTCAAAGTGCGTCTTGGCGCGCATGATTACCCGACCCCGCCCGGTATGGTAGCCTTCCAGCACGCCCTTGATGCCGTAAATGATGCCGGCGGTGGGGAAATCCGGCGCGGGGATGATGCCAATCAGGTCGTCAATCGACAGCGCCGGGTTTTCCAGCAGCGCCATGCAGCCCGCCACCACTTCGTTGAGATTGTGCGGCGGAATATTGGTCGCCATCCCCACCGCGATGCCGGAAGAACCGTTAATCAGCAGGGCGGGGATGCGGGTGGGCAGCACCAACGGTTCCTGAAGCGTCCCATCATAGTTGGGGCCGAAATCGACGGTTTCCTTGTCGATGTCCTCCAGCAACTGATGGCCGATTTTCGCCATGCGAATTTCGGTATAGCGCATGGCCGCCGCGCTGTCGCCATCAACCGATCCGAAGTTGCCCTGACCATCCACCAGCATGTAGCGCAGCGAAAAGGGCTGCGCCATCCGCACGATGGTGTCGTAAATCGCCGAGTCTCCATGCGGGTGGTATTTCCCCATGATCTCCCCGACAATCCGGGCGGATTTTTTGTGCGCCTTGTTCCAGTCGTTGCCTGCTTCGTGCATGGCGTAAAGCGCGCGCCGATGCACGGGCTTCAAGCCATCCCGCACATCCGGCAATGCCCGCCCGACGATCACGCTCATGGCGTAATCCAGATAGGAGTGGCGCATTTCATCTTCCAGACTGATGGGAAGAATTTCCTTGGCGAATTGTTCCATAATTGTGTGCCGTCAGGCCGCAAGCCCGACAGTTCTTCTGAGCCGATGTGGACGTAATCTGTGATTCTAACATGTTGGGGAAGGTCGTGCTGCCTCGCAAGATCACATGACGTCAAAATGACGCCTCTCCAGAAGCAATGCAAACGGCTGATGACAAACAGGTCTTCTGACAGCCCATTCTCACAAAATTTCAATGATTGCCTTGACAGAAGTTACCCAACCTAATATGAAGTGCTGTTAAACTATGTTCCCTATTGCAGGACGGTCATGCCCCGCACCCTGCCAATCCATACAGGAGACCCCTCAAATGGCGCTGGACGTATTACAAGCTTATCCGCACATTCTGGAAGCCCTCAAGGTCACTTGGGGCTATCCGGAGTGTGGCGTTTATCTGGACAACATTTTGCTTCAGGAACGTGGCACCATGCGGCAAGGCTTTGATTTCAAAACCTATGAAACGCTGGAAACGCTGCGGGATCTGCACCATTTCCTCTACCCCCCCTCCACAAACCCCAAACAAGACACTTGGGGCGAGTCCTTGTAACCAGACCCAGGGCACCCACGCATTCCCAAAAAAGCCCCCGGCAATAGACGCGCCCTGCGTCCGTCCGGCGACAAAAGAAAAAAACCGTTCGTCACGAACCCCCGCCCGGATTTGCCCTGCTCTGCCTCCATGCCGCCAGAAATTGCGCGGCGCGCTGTCTTTTGATCCCGCAGGGCGCAGACGCGGACGGTGCGCCCGTCTCTAAAAAACTGTAACGATTCATGGCAGGACGCCCAGCTTCCGGGCAACTCCTGCTAAAGTGGCGTTCCCACAAGTTTGCGTTTTCCTTCCCTCTTTTGCCATGTCGATTTTCACGCTCATCAAGTGGCTGTATTTTGCCGTGAACGCCTACCTGATTATCCGGCTATCCCTGGCGCTGCGCGGCGCGGGGAAGATTCGGGTTTTCCGTGTGCTGGCCTGCCTTGGCGCGTTCCTGCTCTCCATCGCCTACCCTGTCTCGCGCATGGTCGAAGGCAATGGTTTTTTTGCGCGCGCGCTGACTTTTTCGGGTACGTTCTGGCTGTCGCTGGTGCTGCATGTTTTGCTGCTCCTGATCGTCCTCGGCCTGTTTCGTTTTTGCAACCGGCGTTTTTCCTGGCTCGTCATTCCCCCGTCTTGCCTCCCGCGCTGGCGGATTGGCGCGTGCGGCGGCATTGTGGGCGCGGCTCTGCTGATTTCCGGTCTGGGTTGGGTGAATACGCAACGACCCACGGTGCGCGAAATCACCCTGCCCACGCCTTCCGGCACAGCGCCCCTGAAAATTGTCGCGCTGTCGGATACGCATCTGGGCCGTCTGGTGTCGCCAGCGGATTTTTCCCGTCTGATCGACCTCGCGGAACCCTTCCAGCCCGACCTCGTGCTGTTCGCGGGCGATATTCTGGATGATTACTACGGTCTGGATGTCGCGGCGACCCGCGCCAGTCTGAAACGCCTCAACCCGCCGCTGGGGGTCTGGGGCGTACTGGGCAATCATGAATATATCGCGGGCGACCCGGAGACCAGCCGTCAATTACTGGAACAAAGCTGCATTCGCATTCTACGCGATGACTGGGCGAACCTTGATGGCAAACTCCTGTTGGTGGGCCGCGACGACCGTTCCCGCGAACGCTTTGAGGGGCAGCCCAGAAAACCGCTCGCCGAAATTCTGGCGGGCATTCCCGCCCCGTTGAATGCCCAAACCAAAATCCTGCTCGATCACCAGCCGTTTCATCTGGAAGACGCCCAAAACGCGGACGTTTTTTTGCAGCTTTCCGGCCACACCCACAAGGGCCAGCTTTTCCCCTTCAATTTTGTCGTCGCCCTCCTCTACGAAAACGCCTACGGCCATTCCCAACGCGGCCAGACCCACTACTGGGTTTCTTCCGGCGCAGGCACCTGGGGGCCACGCAGCCGCACCACAGGCCGCCCGGAAATCCTGCTGATTCGCCTCGTTCCAGAAACGTAGAGGAATAACCGCCCCTGCTCCCGCGCTAACAACGAAAGCATTCCGGGCGATTGTCACTCTCCACCATCCACCGTGCGCTTATTTGCCACAAAACGTCGGGCGTTTTACCCTCTCTCCTCCCCAACCCCGGAGACACTCCCATGCAAACAACGCTTCTCCCCTGCCCCGACCACATTTACGCTCTTGATTCCGGCTATATGCGTCCGCAGATGGACGCCGTGCATTTTATCGCGCAGGAGGGCCGAGTGGCGGTGATTGACACGGCGCATCAGGCTTCGCTGCCGCGCTTTCTGGCGGCGCTTGCCGAACTGGGACTTTCGGCAGACGCGGTGGATTACATTTTTCTCACCCACGTGCACCTTGACCACGCAGGCGGCGCGGGCGCGTACATGGCGGCGCTGCCCCACGCAAAGCTGGTCGTGCATCCACGCGGGGCGCGGCACATGATCGACCCTGGTCAGCTTTTTGCGGGAGCCGCCGCCGTATATGGGGAGGCCGCCTTGCATCGCCTGTACGGCAATCCCGTGCCCGTCCCCGCCGAACGGGTGATGGAAGCTGCCGACGAACAGGTTTTTACGCTGGCCGGACGTCCCCTGCAATGCCTCTACACCCCCGGTCACGCCAAACACCATCTTTGTATCTGGGACAAAACAGCGCGCGCCTGTTTTACGGGTGACGCCTTTGGCCTTGCCTACCGCGAGCTGGAAGTTGCCGGACACCCCTTCCTCTTCCCCGCCACCACCCCGGTGCAATTCGACCCCGAGGCCATGAAAGCCTCGATTCGCCGCCTGCTGGCCTTGCAGCCGGAAGCGATGTACCTCACCCATTTTTCCCGGATTGGCGGGAGCGTCGAGACGGTAGCGCGTCTGGGCGCGGATTTGCTGCGCCGTGTGGAGACCCTGGTCACGCTCGCCGAAACCGCGCCGGGAACCGGAGACGCCCGCCAGAGCGCCCTCCACGCCCGCCTCTTCAGCTTCGCCTGCGCCGAAGCGCCAGACCTGTCCCCCGAACGGCTCGCCCATATTCTGAAAACCGATCTGGAACTCAACGCCCAGGGCTTGCGCTGGTGGCTGGAACATCGCTAGCGCATTTTTTCACTCAATTGAAGACATCGAATCTATCGCTGTTCTCAAAAATAATCCTGCACTTCTTCAACGGGAAAGCACCTGTTCGCTGTTCCTCCTCCCCTTTGGGGAGAAGGGACGGCAAGCGCCATTCCTTATTCGTGCGCTTGCCCGGTGATGAACGCGCTGCGCCCGCGACACTTTTCAGCACAAAAAACCGCCCCGAAAGGCGGTCTTGGCAAATCTGGCGCGGGAAGCGCTATGACTGGCGTGCCGCCTTGCGCCGCCGACGGGCGATAACGCCCAGAAGACCGAGACCGGCCAGCAGCATGGCGTAGGTTTCGGGTTCGGGAACAGCCGGAGCGCCGTAAACGATATGACCGGCAGTCACATTCAGATTCTGACCCTGCCAATACCATGCCCAGTCGTTGCCGGAACTTCCCCCTAACGGGGAACTGTTTATTGCCAGCGTATCGAACTCCAGAAAACTGAGTTGCCCATACCCTTCCACCTCAAACCACGAATTTACCCTGTCGACATTGGGAAAGTAACCTATGTAGGAAACAAAATAGTTATTTTCTGGACGCTGAATCGGGGCATAGAAGACATCGAAGATCTGAGTGTCAGATAGAATCGTCTGATGAACGTAACCTGGTCCCCACGCAGGGTCACTCCACGCCCCGTCATACCCGTTAAAATCAATGACGTCAGCGCTGGCCGCGCTGCTGAAAGCGGCAGAGAAGAGGACGACGAGCGACGCCGTCATGATGCGAATGATGTTTTTCATATGACCCCAAGGTCGTTAGACAGAGAAAAGGCCATAAAAAAGGCCCGAAGGCCCGAAGGCCCGAAGGCCCGAAGGCCCGAAGGCCCGAAGGCATTGTAACGAAACATGACGAATTATTGCAAGCGTTTTCTGCCGCTACGCTTTTTGCCCCCCCCCTCACCGCGCAATGCCGAACCATCGTTTTCAGAGGCGATTTCCCTCCTGACAAGGGGGAAATGAGGGGAGGGTGGGAGCGCTTGTAAAAATGTCGGTTCATTCTGAACGTCCCCAAACCCCTCCCTGCCCTCCCCTTGTCAGGGGAGGAAGGATTGGCTGCGCTTCGCGCAGGATTCCGGGAATTGCCCCCTCTACCCCTTCTCCGCGTAAGGATTGTGGCTGGTATTGAATTGCAGGCGCAGGGGGGTGCCGTTCAGTTTGAAGACTTCGCGGAAGGTGTTTTCCAGATAGCGCCGGTAGCTTTGCGGCACATGTTCCAGCGCGTTGCCGTGGATGACGATGATGGGCGGATTCATGCCGCCCTGATGGGCGTAGCGCATCTTGGGGCGGAACGCGCCGTGGCGGGGCGGGGCTTGCCGCGCGACGGCATCCAGCAGGACGCGGGTCAGTTTGGGCGTTGGCAGTTTGGCCGTTGCCGCCGCGTAAGCCTGATCGACCGACAAAAAAAGTTTGCTCAGACCCACGTTTTCTTTGGCGGAAACAAAGTGTGTGCGGGCGAAATCGAGGAACTTGAGTTTATGTTCCGCTGTGGCGCGCACCTGCGCTTTGGCGTAGGAATCCAGCCCGTCCCACTTGTTGATCGCCACCACCAGCGCGCGCCCCGATTGCAGCACAAAATCAGCCACGTGCGCGTCCTGATCGGCAATATCCTGCTGCGCGTCCAGCATCAGAATCACCACATGCGCCGCCTCGATGGATTGCAGGGTCTTGATGATGGAAAATTTTTCGATGCTCTCGAA
>JAITNI010000013.1 GCA_031290535.1 Zoogloeaceae bacterium | reverse complement strand
ACCCTGCCCGAATTCGTCGATGTCATCGTGCCGCGTGGGGGCAAAGGGCTGATTGAACGCATCTCCCGCGAAGCGCGGGTGCCAGTCATCAAACACCTCGACGGCAACTGCCATATCTATATAGATGACGAAGCCGACCCGGCTAAAATTGTGCCCATCGTCGAAAATGCCAAAACACAGCGTTATGGCACCTGCAATACTGCCGAATCCCTGTTGATATCGCGCACCGTGGCCGATTTCTGTCTGCCCGCAATTGGCAGCATGCTCGACGGCAAAGGGGTGGAAATGCGCGTCGACCCCGAAGCATTCGCCATCCTGAAGAAAGCGGGCATCGCGCCCGAAAAACTGGTCGCTGCGCGTGAAACGGACTGGCGCGAGGAATATCTCGCCCCCATCATCGCAGTCAAAATCGTCGCCGGTCTCGATGAAGCCATCGCCCATATCAACACCTACAGCTCGGCGCACACCGAAGCGATCATTACCGAAAATTATACCCACGCGATGCGCTTCTTACGCGAAGTGGATTCATCCTCGGTCATGGTCAATGCCTCGACCCGCTTTGCCGACGGCTTTGAATACGGCCTCGGAGCCGAAATCGGCATCTCCACCGACAAGATTCACGCCCGCGGCCCGGTTGGCCTCGAAGGGCTGACCAGCCAGAAATGGATTGTATTCGGCAATGGTGAAACCCGTTCGTGACGCTGCGGGCATCATGACGGACGCGGGCGCTGCCGCCGATACTGAATCTGCTGATGAATCCATCGACGAATCCATCGAATTACGCAACGCGCTGGATGCGTTCGTCGACGTCATGTGGCTCGAACATGGGCTTGCGCGTAATACTCTGGCCGGATACCGCAGCGATCTCGCCCTTTTTGGGCGCTGGCTCAAACAACATCAACGCCCCCTGATCGAACAGGCGCAAGATGCCGATCTTTCCGCCTATCTCGCCGAATTCAGCGCCCGCGCCAAACCCGCCAGTCAACGCCGACTGCTCGCGGCCTGGCGGCGCTATTACCATTACCTGCTTGCTGCGGGCAGCATTCTGGTTGACCCGACCCTGAATCTTGATCGCCCGCTACCCACTCAACGTTTTCCGCACACCCTCACCGAACCCCAGGTCGAAGCCCTGCTCGCCGCCCCCGATATTGAAACGCCTCTCGGCCTGCGCGACCGCTGCATGTTTGAAGTCATTTACGCCAGTGGTTTGCGCGTCTCCGAACTGGTGGGACTCAAGATTTTCGCGGTCAGCGTCAATGATGGCGTAGTTCGCATCATGGGCAAAGGCAGCAAGGAAAGACTGGTACCCCTCGGCGAAGTCGCGGCGGACTGGATCAAGCGTTATCTTGCCGAATCCCGCCCCCTGCTTCTCGCCGGGCGCACGTGCGATGAATTATTTGTTTCCCGCCTCGGCGCGGCAATGACCCGCCAACGCTTCTGGGGACTCATCAAACAATACGCGCTCACCGCCAACATTACCCCACAACTGATCTCCCCGCACACCCTGCGCCACGCATTCGCCACCCATCTGATAAACCACGGCGCAGACTTGCGGGTAGTGCAAATGCTGCTCGGCCATGCCGACATTTCCACCACCCAGGTCTACACTCACGTCGCCCGTGAACGCCTCAAGAAACTGCACCACGATCACCACCCGCGCAGCGGTCGCTAGGCAAACAAATGCGATTTTTCAAAAAACTTTTGCTTTTTGAAATAAACACTGGCAGAATGCTGTCCATGGCATTCGTGTGCCATTTCATCGTACAAGCAACGCAGCCCGGCGACATCCCGGCATGTCCGCCATGCCTATCTACTCCGGGCTAACTATAGGAGAGTGAAAATGATTGATCTCGACAAACTGGAACTGCCGGAACTGCGTACCCTCAGAGCGCAAGTTGAAGCGGAAATCCGTCGCCGTGGCTCCAAGACTCAACGCGCAGTCAAGAAACTGCACCAACTCGCTGAAGAACAGGGCTTGAGCCTTAGCGAACTGTTCGCCATCGCCAATGGCACCAGTTCAGTGCCGACCACCAGCACCCGTTCCAGTGGCGTGATCAAATACCGTAACCCGGTTGATCCCAATCAAGGCTGGACAGGTCATGGCCGCAAACCGGGCTGGGTCGTCAATTACCTCGCCAATGGCGGCGCGCTGAACAACCTTCTGGCAGCCTGAGCTTAAAGACAGTCGCTCAAGGCTGGCAGTTCAAGCCAAACAGCTTCCGTCTGTTTCACGACACGAAAAACCCGACAGTGTGCCGGGTTTTTCGTGTTGCCTGATATTGTGATTAACCCTCAGTGGTTCATCGTTGCAGGCTCCATTATTGCCCGTCATTGCGCAATGCGCATGCGTGCTGCCCACGCATTGCTTTCAGGCGTTATAACCGCTCCCGCCATTTTCTGTTTGCGCTGGTCAAAGCACGTCTGACTGCCCGCCTCGGGACAAACGGCGCGGATGAATGGTCATGCGCGAATCATTCAGGCGCGACCGGCAAACCCGTCCCCCGCTCAATGCAAACCCCTATCCGGCGCACGCCTTTCATCACCCCAAGCTTGGCAATTCGTATCCTGACCCAGGGCGCGGCAAACTGCCCGCAGACCAGATCGGCGACGAATTCTCCCAGAGCTTCCAGCAGATTGAAATGGCGCGAGGCCAGTTCCAGACGAATACGCTCAACCACTTTGGCATAATCAATGGTGTCGACGATATTGTCCTGACTCCCCGCACCCTCCGGGATGCCAAAGCTCAGGTCAAATTCCACCGTCTGCGGTACCACACGCTCATGCGCGTAAATCCCGACCCAGGCATCCACGCGCAGCCCTTCAACAAAAATGAAATTCATCGCCATTCCCGATTAAAATCGCCGCGATTCTAGCCGGATGTGCGCCTTCTGGCGTATCCTGCGTGCAAAATATATGGAGTAACGATGTCCATCCTGTCCACCCTTCTGCTGCTGTCCGGCGCTTATCTCGTCGGCTCCATTCCCTTTGCCATCGTCGCCAGCCGCCTGTTTGGCCTCAAGGATCCGCGTAGTTATGGTTCCGGCAATCCCGGCGCGACCAACGTCCTGAGAAGCGGCAACAAGGCCGCCGCCATCCTCACCCTCATCGGCGACTGCCTCAAGGGCTGGCTCGCGGTATGGG
>JAITNI010000004.1 GCA_031290535.1 Zoogloeaceae bacterium | reverse complement strand
CAAGAACTTCTGGCCTGCTCCCGGCGCTGCCCGTCTTCATCAGCATGATGGCCTTCACCGTGCGCGACATCGCCTGGATTCTCTGGCTCAATCTCGCTCCCAACGCCCGCCGCGCCGATGGCGCCGCGCTGGTGTCGCTCTGCGTCGCCTACTGGTTGCTGCCCTCGTTGTTCTGGTTCAGCGCCCCGCTTTTTTTGCCTCAATTCTGGACGGCTGATTTACGCTTCTCTTCCGTTTTCCATTCCTCTCATGGCGCTTTTGTCAGTGTGCTTTCCGCGCTGATACAGGCCATTTTCGTCCTGTTGCTGCTGCGAACCCGCTGGCGCAAAGTGTTTTTATAATCATTCTCAAAATTCTCTCACTGTTGCCATTCGTGGTGAGTCTGTCGAACCTGAACCGGGGGATACCCTTCGACAAGCTCAGGGTGAACGGGTAAGGGAGGCTCAAGGCGAACGGGTAAGAGCAGGGTGAAGGGGAGTTTGTGTTTGGGAGGTGTCTCCTCCGTCCGTTCGTGGTGAGCTTGTCGACCCATGAACGGAAAATTGTGGGAACATCTATAAAAATGCGCCAAAAACGAGCGTAAAAAAGCCGGACTTGTCAAAAGTCCGGCTTTTTTGGGTTCAGGCGCGGGCGAATCAGGATTCGGCGGCTTCGTCCGCAACTTCCACGGCTTCGCCTTCGGGGCGGTCGAGGAGTTCTACAAAAGCCATCGGCGCGTTGTCGCCGACGCGAAAACCGCATTTCAGAATCCGCAGGTAGCCGCCCGGACGGGTGGCGTAGCGGGGGCCGAGGATGTCGAACAGCTTGACGACGATGTCGCGGTCGCGCAGGCGGTCGAAGGCCAGACGGCGATTCGCCAGACTGGGCTTTTTGCCCAGCGTAATCAGCGGTTCCACAACCCGGCGCAATTCCTTGGCCTTCGGCAGCGTGGTCTTGATCGCCTCGTGCTTCAGGAGCGAGACGGACATATTACGCAGCATCGCCAGGCGATGACTGCTGGTGCGATTCAGTTTTCTCAAACCGAGACGGTGACGCATGGTTAATCCTTTCTTTTATACAGGCGTCCCTTTGAAGGGCGCGTGTTGATAAACGCGCCCTCCCTGGGGTGTTTCTCTAGCGGGCGTTTGCAATCAAACGCGCTCCAGACCGGCGGGCGGCCAGTTTTCCAGCTTCATGCCGAGCGTCAGCCCCCGGCTGGCCAGCACTTCCTTGATTTCGTTCAAGGACTTGCGGCCCAGATTCGGCGTCTTCAGCAGGTCATTTTCGGTCCGCTGGATCAGGTCGCCGATGTAGTAGATGTTTTCCGCTTTCAGGCAGTTGGCCGAACGCACGGTCAGTTCCAGATCATCGACCGGACGCAGGAGCACGGGGTCAACCTGCGCGGGTTTCGCGGCTTCTTCGGCGGGCGCAGTGCCTTCCAGATCGGCAAACACTTCCAGTTGGCTGACCAGAATGCGGGCGGCGGCGCGAATGGCTTCTTCCGGCTGGATGACGCCATTGGTCTCGATCTCGACAATCAGCTTGTCCAGATCGGTGCGCTGTTCCACACGGGCGGACTCGACAAAATACGACACGCGCTTGACCGGAGAGAACGAGGCGTCCAGCACCAGTTGCCCGATGGTCTTCGCTTCGTTCAGGTTCCGCATGTTGCCGGGCACATAACCGCGCCCTTTTTCCACCTTGAACTCCATAGCGAGCTTGCCGCCGGGTTGCAGGTGCGCGATGACATGCTCGGGATTGATGATTTCCACATCGTGAGAAACCTCAATATCCCCGGCGCGAATCACGCCTGCGCCTTCCTTCTTGAGCGACAGCAGCGCCTCGCCCCGATTGTGCAGCTTGAAGACGACGCCTTTCAGGTTCAGCAGAATGTCCACCACGTCTTCTTCCACGCCATCAATGGTGGAATACTCGTGCAGGACGTTCTCGATCGTCACCTGGGTGGGCGCGTAGCCATCCATCGAAGAGAGCAGAATCCGGCGCAGGGCATTGCCAAGCGTATGCCCGAAACCACGCTCGAAGGGTTCCATGACGACCTTGGCTTCCACCGGAGACACATTTTGCACGTCGATGATGCGTGGTTTCAGGAGAGCATTGCTTTGCATGGGCGATCCTTTTGCGTTGTGTTCTGGGGGACGGTCACTTTGAATACAGTTCGATGACCAGACCTTCGTTCAGGGTCGGGGACAGCTCGGAACGTTGCGGCATGGCCTTGAACGTCCCCTTCCCTTCCTTGATGTCCACGGCGATCCATTCCGGGAATCCCCGCGAATCGGCGGCTTCCAGGGCGGCTTTCACCCGCAGTTGCGCGCGCGCGCCGGTGGTCAGCGACACCACATCGCCGGGCAGCACGGTGTACGAGGGAATGTTCACCCGCTTGCCATTGACCAGCACGCCATTGTGGCGCACCACCTGCCGCGCCTCGACGCGGGAAGCGCCAAAGCCCATGCGGTAGGCGACGGAATCCAGCCGCGCTTCCAGAAGTTGCAGCAGGTTTTCACCCGTCTGACCCTTGCGGCGTTCAGCTTCCTTGAAGGTGCGGCGGAACTGGCCTTCCAGCACGCCATAGACCCGGCGGATTTTCTGTTTGGCGCGCAGATGCACGCCATAGTCCGACAGGCGGGCGCCGGATTTTTGACCGTGCTGGCCGGGCGCATAGGAACGGCGTTCGATGGCGCACTTGTCGGTAAAGCACTTTTCGCCCTTGAGGAACAGTTTTTCCCCTTCGCGACGACATTGGCGGCACTTGGGATCGAGATTACGAGCCACGTTCTGTTCTCCTTAAATACGGCGCTTTTTGGGCGGACGACAGCCGTTATGGGGGACCGGGGTCACATCGGTGATGCCGGTGATCTTCATGCCCAGCGCGTTCAGGGCGCGGACAGAGGATTCCCGACCGGGGCCAGGCCCCTTGATGCGGACTTCCAGATTCTTCACACCGAATTCCACCGCAGCCTTGCCAGCGGCTTCAGCGGCGACCTGGGCGGCAAACGGCGTGGACTTCCGGGAACCCCGGAAACCGGCGCCGCCAGAAGTCGCCCAGGACAGGGTATTGCCCTGACGGTCGGTGATCGTGATGATCGTGTTGTTAAAGGACGCATGAATGTGGGCGATACCCTCGGCCACATTCTTTTTGACCTTTTTACGAACTTTTTGAGTGGTCTTGGCCATGTTTGATCCTTACTTCTTCTTGCCAGCAATGGCTTTGCGCGGCCCCTTGCGGGTGCGCGCGTTGGTGCGCGTCCGCTGACCACGACAGGGCAAGCCCTTGCGATGGCGCAAGCCACGATAACAACCGAGGTCCATCAGACGCTTGATGTTCATGGTCACTTCGCGGCGCAAATCCCCCTCAACGGCGAATTTGCTGACTTCATCGCGCAGCTTTTCCATGTCGGCATCCGACAGATCCTTGATTTTGATAGAACGAACCACGCCAGCCGCGTCACAGATTTTCTGGGCGCGAGAACGACCGATGCCATAAATGGCGGTCAACGCGATTTCCGCGTGCTGGTGATTCGGAATGTTTACCCCTGCAATACGGGCCATTGATTCACTCCAACAATGCCAAAATTAATAAAAACCGGACTGAAACCTGTCAGCCCTGACGCTGTTTGTGACGCGGGTCTTTGCAGATCACGCGCACCACACCCTTGCGGCGGATGACCTTGCAATTGCGACAGATGCGCTTCACCGAAGGCAAGACTTTCATGTTTACAACTCCTGTTGCGAAGGTTGGGGAAGCAGCCGTGTTTCCCGTCCCCTTCTTGGGTTACGCGTAGAGAATTCTTTACTTGGTTCGGAACACAATCCGAGCCTTGGACAAATCGTAGGGCGTCAGTTGCACCGTCACCTTGTCGCCGGGCAGGATGCGGATATAGTGCATCCGCATTTTACCGGAGATAAAGGCATGGACAACGTGCCCGTTTTCCAGCTTGACCCTGAAGGTCGCATTGGGGAGGTTCTCCAGAACTTCCCCCTGCATTTCAATGAGGTCTTCTTTTGCCATCGTGGGTTACTTGCCCTTGAAATTTGCCTTTTTCAGGAGGCTTTCGTATTGGTGCGTCATCATGTACGCCTGCACCTGGGACATGAAGTCCATGGTGACGACCACGATAATCAAAAGGGAAGTGCCGCCAAAATAGAAAGGCACATTCCATTGCATTCTTAAAAATTCCGGCAGCAGGCAGACGGCGGTGATGTAGGCCGCGCCGACCAGCGTCAGGCGCATCAGCACCTTGTCGATATAACGCGCCGTCTGTTCGCCGGGACGAATGCCGGGCACAAACGCGCCGCTCTTCTTCAGGTTATCTGCCGTCTCGCGGGAATTGAACACCAGCGCCGTATAGAAAAAACAGAAGAAAATGATCGCGGCGGCGTAGAGCAGCACGTAGATCGGTTGTCCGGGCGAGAGCGCGGCAGCGATATTCTTCAGCCAGGTCATTGAGTCGTTCGACCCCACCCAGCCTGCCGCCGTCGCCGGGAACAGGATGATGCTGGAAGCGAAAATGGGCGGGATGACCCCGGACATGTTGAGCTTCAACGGCAGATAGTGGGAATGCCCGCCATACACCTTGTTGCCCACCTGACGCTTGGCGTAATTGAGCAGCACACGACGCTGCCCGCGTTCCACGAACACCACAAAATACGTCACCACCGCGATCAGCACACAGATCAGGAGCGCCACCAGCGGATGCATACTGCCGGTGCGCGTCATTTCAAAGATCTGCACCAGCGCGTTCGGCAGCCCCGCCACAATCCCGGCGAAAATAATCAGGGAAATGCCGTTGCCCAGAC
>JAITNI010000014.1 GCA_031290535.1 Zoogloeaceae bacterium | reverse complement strand
TCCAGCGTATTACCTGCCCCTTCCCGATGAAGGTTTCTTGCGATCAGGCGCCTGAGTAGGCGCCGACCCCGCGAGCTTTTTGGCGGCCTGCGCCGCGTTTTTTTGTTGCAGCGCCTTCCCCGCGAGGGAAGCGCTTCTGGGTGAAGATTTTTCGTTTTTTCCCATGGATCGACTCCTTTGATGGTATTTAGAACGCCCGCTGATTTTCACCGGAAAGTTGAAAGCGCGCAAGCAGCTTCTATTTTTTGAAATCTGCTCAAATCCTCGCTATTCATGCGCGAGGTTTGAAAAAATGCCCAGGATTTTTGAGTACGACGGAAAGCGATACGAGTTTCAGAAAGAGGTTTCCCCCGAGTAAGCGATAGAGGTCATCGACGGGTATTTGAACACCCAGCCGTCGGAGTTTGCGCAGCGCCGTATCGAGGGGATGGAAAGCGCGGCGAAGCAAATGCCATCGTGGGATTTTTCAGCCTCCGGCGAGGGCGCGGGCACCGGGTCTCTCCGCCAGATCGCGGTCGGCGGGGTGGAATCGTTCGCGAAGGAATTGATGGTGTAGCCGCGCGCGATAAATCCACCCTTGTTCGCTTGATAAATGCCTTTGCGAAAAATTGCGGTGGGTGCAAGAATTTTGCATTTTTGAAAATTGTCATATCAGCATTTCGTTGTACAGAGAGGCATGCCCCTCTAAAACTCATCGTCCCGCACCCCCCTAAAAATCAGTTCCGTTTGCGCCACGCCCTCGGAATCAGTGATGTGGCGCAACTCCACTGTATCGGAATCCATCCTGCACAGCGTCATCCAGCATATCCGCGTGACGTCAACGGGATCGACCGTCACCCCCCATGGCGCATCGACGGCGAGCCGTTCAACCCCGGTATCCAGATCCAGTTCGCTGGCGCCCGTAATCCGGCGATGCAACGCCGTGCCATTGCGCAAGGACACGCGAATATCCCGCGTCCGGCCTGCGCTGCGCCAAAGCGCGAATAGCCGCACCAGGCCACATCCAGCGTGGTACTGATGCGCTCGCCACATCCACCGGGGTCAGGTCATCGGCATGGCTTGGAATCCACATCGCGCCCTGCCTGCCCTTCAACCAGTAGAGCATCTCACGCAATTCCGCTTCTTTTTCCAGCCCGAGGCCAATCCAGCGATAGGTCAACAGCGGCATCGCCTGTTCGCCGATGTCGGTCTGGCGGGGGGTCGACAGGCCGGAATCGAGCAGGGCCAGCAGGCGGGCGAAACTGCGGGTGAGGGTTTCGGTTTCGTCCGGCCGGGCGGCAAACACCGGGCGGGCGCGGTAGGTGAGCGCGGGCGGGGTGGATGAGGCGTCCGAGACATCCAACACGACGAACCCGGCGGAGAGCGTCATCACCGCGTCGGACAGGCGGGCCAGGGCCGGCTCGCTCGACAGCTGGGCGGAGCACGCCGGAAACAGGCGGGTGCCGACGGGCCATTCGCGCTCGACCGGACGTTTCAGGGTCACGCCGCCGGCATCCACCGCCGCGACTTCGAGCACTTCCGTATCCCGTGCGGTCGCGCCTTTCAGCACGATCAGCCCGCCCGGATGAAATTCGCGGCAGGCGGTCGCGCACTCGATGCGGGTCTCGCCCGCCCAGGTCCCATCGGCCAGCGTCTGCGCCTGCGCCCACAGCGGCAGCACCCACACTCTTGCCCCCCAATCGAAGAGCATCAGATCGAGCATCTGGCGTTCGCGCCCGTCGGCCACGAAATCGGCCTCGAACGCCCGGCGCGGGGTCAGGCGCAGCGCCCGGCGCTGTTCGACCAGGCTCTCGGATTGCAGGATGTCGGTGGCCCATTCGAGCCGCTCGACGACACCATCATCCCAGGCCGGCGGCCAGCCCCAAGCGATGATGCGGTTGGCCGTCACCCGCAGGCCGGGCGCTTCGCCGTCATCGAACGTCCACGTGAGCCGGGTATCGAGCACCGGGGTGCCGTCGGGCGTCGCCGCGATTTGATAAATCTTTTCTTCGAGGGGCTGGAACAGCAGCGGCGGCGCGGGCTGGCCGGAAACGACGATACCGTTGTCCGCGCCATTCAGGGCGGTCAGGGTCCGCGGGACAAACCAGGCATTCCACACCCGGGCGGCGAAGGATTGGGTGCTGCTGATATTGCCCAGCGCAACGGTCTGCGGGAGGACGTGGAGGCGGTAGTAATAGTCGCCGGCGTAGCACGGCAGCGCAAAGGCGCTGATGCTCTTGCCATTGGCCGCCACGGGGAAATGCGTCAGCCGCGCCGTCACCCCCCCATCCGGGGAGATGCTGGCATACACAGGCCAGCCCACGATCTCCGCCGGGTCGAACGTCCACAGATCGGTGGTGATCTGCGGGCATTGCGCGGTGGGCACCCAGGCCGGGGACAGGGCAAAAGCGGTCAGGCTGCTCATGTCACAGCTTCAGCGCCACGCCGAAGGTGCCGGTATGAGCGACGGCACTGCCGCCGTCGCGCGCCGCTGTATTCTTGCAGTACCAGGGGAACACCCTCCACTGCTCGCTACCCAGGGTGATGATTTCCCCGGGGGCGTAATGGTCGACACGAATATAGCGGGCATGGGCAATCTGGCCGACGATCTGAACCCTGCTTTCCGCGGCGGCGATAGCCGGGCGGAGCGGAATCAGAATCGCCTCGTTGTTCCACGCCGAAGGGCTGCGGGCAACATGGGGCGCGGCGGCCTGAATGGCTTGCGTGAGGAGCACCCACGCCCCCGAGTTCCAGTAGCTGTTGCGCGAGAGGGTGCCCGCCACCGAGCTCAGGGTACTCCACAGCAGCGCAGCGGGGGTTATATCGCTGTTGCCCCCACCGCCCGTGGTCGCGGTAATCCCCACCGGGCCGGCGCGGCTGGTACCGCCGTTTGCGACGAGCGGCACGCCGATGGTAGCGCCCGCCCATACCCCCGATCCCGCCCCCGCGGCCGGCGACTGACCGAAGGCCAGCCATTGATAATAATCCACGTCGTAATTGACAAATACATAGACTTCGACCGGGTCGGTATGGATAAAAATCCAACAGGTCGCGGGGAACGTCATCGCAATATAAGGGACGGTAGGGGTAGCATTGAGCGCCCCCACCCCGACCGCGCCGGGCGCGTCATTGATTTTGAGGCGCAGGGCGACTTGGGGAAAATACACGCGGCCGATGTCCGCGACATCGAGGGCGACGGCGATGTCATCTCGCGCCGCGGTGGCCCCGGAGACCGTCCAGCCGTTGGTGGAGAGGGTGGTGAGGATGAAGGTTTGCAGATCGGCGAGGCTGTTGACGCTGCCAATAAATTGGGTCATGGCATTCCCTTAATTGAGCGCCAGCGCGTAGTAATCCGCGCCGGCCGTGCGATAGACATCCTGAATCACCACATACGGGATGCCGTCGAGGGTGAACGTGTTTTCCACGACGTTATCGAACCCCGGAATCATCATGATGCCCTCGAGCCAGCCGTAGATGCCGTTGGCGTCAGAGAGTTCAACGGGCAACAGCGGGTAGTCGCCGCCGGGATTGTTCCGCAACATCGCGGTGGCGCCGGTCAGCTCCGCGTTGTTCCACGGGTAGGCCTCGGGCTGGCGATAGAGGCCGTCGACGTGGCGCATGCCGAGATTCACCCGGTTGCCTTTGACATACATCGTGTGCACGGTGTCACTGAACCGCGTCAGCGCCGCCCCGCTCAACATCCCGCCACAGACGACCGGGTAGGGGTATTGGCTGGGGCGGGCGTAGGGCAGGAATTTGCCGATGTAGAACGATTCATAGACCGGCGTGCCGACTTTCAAGGCAGCGGCGATGCGCCCCGGCGAGATGTTCAACCAGTAGTCGATGCGCTGGTTGTGGGCGGGGACGCCGGAGAGCCGAATGCCAGGCTGGGTGGTGAAGGTGTTGTCATCGACATAACCGGTGAAGGTGGCGACGGCGAGATTGTAGTAGTCGGCGGAGGCGTTCTGGTAGGTGTAAATGCCGACGTAGATTTCCTCCGTGCCGCTGTAGCCCGCCGATTGCAGAATCAGTTCGCGATTATCGATGGTGTCGTTGTAACGCCGCACCTG
>JAITNI010000313.1 GCA_031290535.1 Zoogloeaceae bacterium | reverse complement strand
TTGCCCTTGATTTTACAGGGAATGCCCTTCGACCAGGCTCAGGGAGAACGGTATTTTTCAGAGTGTCCCATCAACAAAAAAAACCGCCCGATGTATTCTGTGGGCGGGTTTTTAATGTGGGGGAGGCGCTTCAACCTTCGCTTACTTTACCCGATTGCGATACTCATCCGTGCGGGTATCAATTTCGATCTTGTCGCCGGTTGCCACGAAAGCGGGGACGGAGAGTTCAAAGCCGGTGGTGATTCTGGCGGGCTTCATCACCTTGCCGGAAGTGTCGCCCTTGACGGCGGGTTCGGTGTAGGTCACTTCGCGCACCACGGACGTCGGCAGTTCCACGGAAATGGCCTTTTCGTTGTAGAACACCACTTCGCAGGGCATCCCGTCTTCCAGATACTTCAGGGCGTCGGTCATGTTCTCGGCCTCGATGTCATACTGGTTGTACTCGGCGTCCATAAACACGTACATCGGGTCGGCGAAGTAGGAGTAGGTGACTTCCTTGCGTTCCAGTTGCACGACCTCGAATTTTTCATCGGCCTTGTAGACGGATTCCGCTGGCGCGCCAGTCAGCAGATTCTTGAGCTTCATCTTGACCACGGCGGCGTTGCGGCCAGACTTGTTGTATTCGGTTTTCTGCACCACCAGCGGGTCAACACCCACCATGATGACGTTGCCAGAGCGGAGTTCCTGTGCGGTTTTCATGATCTTCCCAAGCGAAAAATAAAAACGCGAGATTATACCCGTGATTTGCAAAACCTGACGAGCGTTGCGGCAAGATCGTCCATTGTCGCCAGTTGTTGCCGCCATTGTTGTGCGTGTGTCCTGAGCCGGGGAAGCTGCTGGCGCAGGCGCGGCCAGAGGTGGGAAAGGTGTTCGCCCGCGCCATTCCAGTCCTGCCAGAAGGCAATGCAATCCTCTTGCGCCTCCGGCGGCAGGGCGGCGGCGTAGCGGGTCAGAAAGGCGTCCAGCTTGATGCGATGCGCGTTGTCGGCCTGCGGATAGACCTGCCAGACCAGCGGCTGACCCGCCCACTGGGCGCGCACAAAGGAATCTTCCCCGCGCACAAAATTGAGGTCGCAGACCCAGAGAAGTTCGTCATACGCCGTTTGCGATAAAAAGGGAATGGGAACGATGCGGGTGTGTTCAAGCGTCCAGGGGCCGTCGCCGCCCAACACCGCCTGCACCGCCGCCAGCGGTTTGCCGGGCGGCACCAGACAGAGGAGGGGAGACGCCTCCTGCCGCCAGGCTTCCATCAGGGCGCGCACCGGAGCCGTGTCGTAACAAAAGAGGCTGACGAGGAGGGGGGCATCAAAGCCGATGCCATCCCTCGCGGGGATTGCAGATTGGCATATATCGGCCAGCCATTTTTCCCGCCCGATCTGTCCCAGAAACGCGCTTTGACGCGCCAACAAATCCCGCTCCCGCAACAATCCTCCCGTTTTTTCGGGCGCAAAACCGGGAAAGAAAAAATGTTTCACCAACGGCAGACGCGGATGTGGCGAGGGCAGGCCGTGGCACTCCGCCACCCAGTCTTCCGCGCTCAGATATTCCAGATTGATCCAGACCGGCGGCGTCGGACGGGCGGCCATCGCGGCGAGATAGGCATCCGGCAATTCGCAGGCAAAGGTTTCCAGAACCACCTCCGCAACCCCGCCAAATTCCAGCGCTTCGCGCCAGTCACAAACCTGTACACCGGCAATCTCCCACGCTTTTTGTCCCGGCGCGAAATCAGCGGCTTCGGAGGCAGAAAGCAGGGGGCGCAGCGCCTCTGGCGCATCCACCCACAGCCGCACGGCAACAAAACCATACTCCGCCGCCAATTGCCTTGATAACCGCCAGCACACGCCGATGTCGCCGAAGTTATCGACCACCTTGCAAAAAATATCCCATTTCATTTTTGGGGGAAGGATTCCAGTCTTGGGAAGCCTCGCATGGTAACATCCGCGCCATGTCTCCACTGACCGAATTCACCGCCCCGCTGAACTGTACCGCCTGCCCCCGTCTGGCCGAACATCTGGCGGCTTTGCGCCAGCGCGACCCGCTCTGGCACAACCGTCCCGTCCCTGCCCTGGGGTCTCTTGCCGCCGAATTGCTGGTGGTCGGACTGGGGCCGGGCGAAAAGGGGGCGAATCGCACGGGGCGACCTTTTACGGGCGACGTGGCGGGAGAATTGCTGTATCCCGCACTGCATCGCTTTGGCTTTGCCTCGGTACCCGAACCGCTGGGCGCGGACAAATGGGCCAATCCGGCCATGACGCTCCACAATGCCCGCATCACCAACGCCGTGCGCTGCCTGCCGCCCGCCAACAAGCCGACGCCCGCTGAAATCCGCCAGTGCAACGGATTTTTGACGCAGGAAATCGCCGCCATGCCGCGCCTGAAGGCCATCCTCGCCCTGGGCACGGTCTCGCATCAGGCGGTGCTGCGGGCGCAGGGTCTGAAGCCGACGCACTACGCCTTCGGCCACAATATCCGCCACGACCTGCCCGAAAACCGTCCGGTGCTGTTCGACAGCTACCATTGCAGCGGCTACAACTGGCGCACAGGCCGCCTGAGCCGGGAAAGTTTCGAGGCGGTGTTCGAGCGGGTGCGGGATTTTTTGCAGGAGAAGGAAAGCGCGTGAACGCCCGTCGGGTCTTTTTCTGCCTGCTGCTTTTTTATGCCAGCAGCGCTTTTTGCGAGGCCGATGAAAAAGTCACCTGTGAAGCGGCGGCGCAAAAAACGGTGACCTTCTGGGAGGCCGCCCCCGGCAGTACGCTACTGCCCGAAAAAGCCTGCGCCTGCCACGCTACGCTCGCCGCTTATCCCCACGCCAAAATCATCCTGCAAATTCCCCGCTCCGAGAGGTTCTTTTACGTTCTCCCCGACGGCAAGAGCGTAGTCGCCCAACAAAACGGCCAGTGGCGTTGGCAGAC
>JAITNI010000272.1 GCA_031290535.1 Zoogloeaceae bacterium | reverse complement strand
ACCGCCCGGTGGTTGTGGCGCTGGCGAAATCTCTGGTCGAAGCCTACGACTGGACGCACGCCCACAGCGAGGAAGCCGCAAAGATCTTTCTCAAATACACGACGAATATCACCCAGAGCGAGTTGCGCGACCTCTACAAGCAGCTCACCCTGCATCAACACCCGTTCAGTACGGACTTGCGCGATCAGCTTGAGTTTTACATCGACGACTTCAAGGATCTGGGCGTTTTGAAGGCCAGCACCGATACCAAGAAGTTCGCCGAGCACATTTTTGCCAAGGTGATTTGAATCCCTTGATGTTTTTCTAAAAGGAGTGTGCCATGAGTGCCAGCGCAATTCTCAACACGCCGCTTGATCTTGCCTCAGGTCTGGCGACAGAGGGAGAGGCGGCGAAATTTTTGCCGAAGTCTTCTCATATACCGAACGTGGCATTGTCGCCTCCGACAGTCGCCGCGCCAGCGGGAAAACGGTTTCGTTTTTACGGCTTTGGCCTCTTCGCCGTGATCGCCTGGGGAATTCTGTCGGGACTGACGTTGGGCTTGCCGGACAAGGCCGCCGGGTTTTCCGAAACCTGGCCCTATAGCAGCGAGTTCGGCATCGCCGCTGGCGTGATCGCGGCGCTCTGGCTGTTGCTGACGGTGACGGCCAGCTTTCGGAGCTTGCCGCGCCGGGGCGCATCGGGGCTGCTTGAACGCGCCAACCAGAGTTTTCGCTACGCCGTGCCCTGGCTGGTCGTTCTGCCGCTGTTCCTTGCCGCCTGGCAAGTGCTGACCGCCAAGACCGGCGTGCTCACGCCGCCCTTTTTCGCGCCGCCTTCCAGCCTGATTGATGCCTACGTCAATAATTACGAACGGCTGGCGGATAGCGCCTGGAATTCCATCAAACTGTTGCTGGAAGGCATTCTCTGGGGCGCGTTGGTGGGCTTTGTGGTGGGGGTCTCCATCGGCTGGTCGAAAACGCTCAATTACTGGCTGCATCCCATCCTGCGTCTGGTCGGGCCGTTGCCGCCCACGGCGCTGTTGCCCATCGCCTTTTTCTTTTTCCCCTCCAGCCATTCAGCCTCGGTGTTTCTGATTGCGCTGGCGACGGGATTCCCGGTCGCGATTCTTTCCTGGTCGGGGGTGGCGAGCGTCAACAAGGCGTATTACGACGTCGCCCGCACGCTGGGCGCATCAGAAGCCTTCCTGATTTTCCGCGTCGCCATTCCCGCTGCCCTGCCGCAGGTCTTCGTCGGCCTGTTCATGGGGCTGGGCGCGTCGTTTGTGGTGCTGATTGTGGCGGAAATGATGGGAGTGAAATCCGGTCTGGGCTGGTATCTCACCTGGGCGCAGGGCTATGCCGATTACGTGAATATGTACGCGGCGCTCTTGGTGATGACTATCCTCTTTTCCAGTCTGATCTCGCTTCTCTTCACCGTGCGGGATCGCCTGCTCATCTGGCAGAAAGGAACTGTGAAATGGTAGCCGTTTTGAAACAAGTGAAAGCCGGGGCGACCGTGGATTCCGTCGATAACGCTTCTCATATCCACATCGCGCAGGTCAGCCACCATTTTGATACGCCCACGGGCGATCTGGCGGTGCTGGACGATGTCAGCCTTGACATCGCCCCCGGCGAATTTGTGGCTCTGCTCGGCCCCAGTGGTTGCGGAAAATCGACCTTGCTGCGCCTCGTTGCCGGACTGGAACCTGCCTCAACGGGCACGATTACCCAGGATGGCCAGCCGATTACCCGCCCCGATCCTTCGCGTATCGTGGTGTTTCAAGACCCGACGCTGTTTCCCTGGCGCTCGGTCTGGGACAACGTCGCGCTGGGGCTGGAAGCGCAGGGCGTGCTGAAAACGGAGCGGGCGCGGGTGGATGAAGCCTTGCAAAAGGTTGGGCTGGAATCCTTCGCCAAATCCTGGCCGCACCAGCTTTCTGGCGGTATGGCGCAGCGCGCAGCGCTGGCTCGCGCGCTGGTGAATAACCCAAAACTGCTGATTCTGGATGAGCCTTTGGGCAAGCTCGATTCGCTCACCCGTCTGGAATTGCAGAGTGAACTGGTTTCCCTCTGGCGCAAGAACGGCTTTTCCGTGCTCCTCGTCACCCATGACGTCGAAGAAGCCCTGTTCCTTGCCGAACGGGTGGTTATTTTCAGCCAGCGTCCGGCGAGGATTATTGCAGAGATTGAGGTGGATCAACCCTATCCCCGCCGTCGCGGCGACACGCGGCTGGCCAATTTGCGGCATGAAATCCTCAACCATCTTGGTTTGGGGAAAACCTGGTAACGCTTTGATTTTTTCGTCCAACCTGAAAGGAAGTAACATGGGTATTACCATTCTCGGCATGATCGGCCACCGTCTGCAATCGGAAACCATCGCACCCGCTGACCCGATTTTCGACAAGGATTACATCGCCAGCTTTGCGCGGGCGCATGAAGAGGCGGGTTTTGACCGCATTCTGATTGGCTACTGGACAGACCAGCCCGACGGTTTTCTGGTCGCGGCGCAGGCCGGGGCGGCGACCTCGCGCGTCCAGCTTTTGCTGGCGCATCGACCGGGTTTTGTCGCGCCGACGCTTGCGGCACGCAAATTCACCACCCTGGAACACCTCACCGGCGGACGGGTGGGCATCAACATCATTTCTGGCGGTAGTGACGAAGACCAGAAAAAGGATGGCGATTTTTTAAGCCACGACGAGCGCTACGCCCGCACCGATGAATTTCTCGATGTGGCGAAAAAGACCTGGACGAGTGAGGAACCCTTCAATTACCACGGCAAGTACTATCAGGTGGAAGGCGCGTTTTCAAGCATCCGTCCCCTGCAAAAGCCTCATCTGCCGGTTTATTTTGGCGGCCTGTCCGACGCCGCCAAGCGCGTCGCGGGCAAGCACGCCGATGTCTTCATGTTCTGGGGCGAACCGCTCGCGGATGCCGCCCAGACCGTCGCCAGCCTGAAGGCCGAAGCGAAAAAGCATCAGCGCGACATTGAATTCAGCATTTCCTTCCGTCCCATTCTCGGTCGCACGGAAGCCGAGGCGTGGGAGAAAGCCGAGGCCATTCGCGCCCAGACACGCGCCCTGCTGGAGAAGGAATCCGGCTTGCAGGAGCGGGTTGCCAATGCCGTGCCGCAAGCCGTTGGCGCGGCGCGTCTGCGCGAATTTGCCCGGCGCGGCGAGCGTCTGGATGAGCGTTTCTGGACGGGAATTGCCGAACTGGTCGGCGGCACACGCAATTCCACTGCCCTGGTCGGCACCCCGGAACAGGTAGCGGAGGCGATTGCGAAATATTACGACCTCGGCATCAATCAGGTGCTGGTGCGCGGTTTCGACCCGTTGAACGACGCCGTCGAATACGGGCGCGAACTCCTGCCGCTGGTTCGTGCCAAGGCTGCGGAACGCGACCGCCTGCGCGCCCAGGCCGCCTGAAGGAGAAAAAGCATGTCACTTGCCGTTGCGCGTGCGCCGGATTTTTCTCAAAACGCGGAAAACCGCGCCGGAAAAATCACGGCGGAAAGACTGGCACTGCTGTTGCCGGACATTACCCGTGAGTTGGCGAAAACAGCGGCGCACTACGACCGCACGGGGGAATTTCCCCACGCCAATCTGGCGCTGTTGCACGCGCACGGCCTCCTCTCCCTCGCCGTGCCGTACGCCTTTGGCGGCCCGGAATTTTCCCTTGCTGAACTGCGCCATGTCATCAGCGCCGTGGCGAAGGGGGAGCCTTCCACGGCGCTCCTCCTCGTCATGCAATACATTCATCATCAGGTCTTGCTCGACAAGGTGGAATGGCCGCAATCCTTACGCGCAACGGTCTATCAGAACGCGCTGGAAGACGGCGCACTCATCAATTCCTTCCGGGTGGAAGTCGCTGTCGGTTCGCCCCTGCGCGGCGGCCTGCCCGCCACGACTGCCCGACGTACCCCGCAAGGCTGGCGGCTTTCCGGGGAAAAAATCTGCGCCACCGGCATTGAAGGGCTGACCTGGCTCCTCATCTGGGCAAAGAGCGACGATCCCACGCCGCTCGTCGGCGCCTGGCTGGTGCGCCGCGCCGCGCCGGGTATCCGCATCACCGAAAACTGGGATTACCTCGGAATGCGGGCGACGGGCAGCCATACCATCGTGCTGGAGAACGTGCTGACGCCGCTGGAATACGCAGTCAATGTAACCCCGTCCAACCAGCCGGCCAACCCGCAATCCGCCGCCTGGCAGGGTTTCCCCCGCGCCAACGCAACGCTGATCGGGGCGCTCTACGATGGCATCGCCCAGGCCGCCCGCGACGCCTTCATCGACTGGCTGAAAAATACCGTCCCCAGCAACCTCGGCGCGCCACTCGCCAGCCTGCCGACCTTGCAACAAAAAGCGGCAGAAATCGACAGCCTGCTCCTGCAAAACCGCTGCCTGCTCGACGCCCTCGCCAGCGCCCCCCTGCGAGAAAACGAACCGGGACTCCTTCAAGCCACTGTGCTGGAAAACGCCATCGCCGCCGTGGAAAAAATCCTC
>JAITNI010000347.1 GCA_031290535.1 Zoogloeaceae bacterium | reverse complement strand
CCGGGGTGTGAGTCACAAGACCCACCCCAAAAATGCCCAGCCAGAGAAGGCGGGCGAAGCCAGAATGCCATTTCATCGTAAAACCCACTCCAGTTTGAAACCCCGACCGTAAAGAAAGGTGGGAGCCAGCCCCCGGCCTGAAGGCCGGTCACCAAGGAACCCTGGAATAACTTTCAACCGTTCGGGCTGAAGCCCTGTCGAAGCTCTTGTTTTTGCAGGGAATGCCCTTCGACAGAGCTTCAGGGCGAACGGGGTTATTCAGGGTTTCCAGAATTCCTTGCTGTGGTAAATTATGGAAATTGAAATAAAAATACTGCATCGCAGCATAACATGGAGTCTCCCCTCATAGACCAAAAAACAGCCCCGGCGCGTCAAACGGCGCGGCAGATTTTGCGTCAACGCATGGCGCGGGCGCGTACAAGACTGACCCCGGAACAGGGGGCGGCCCTGTCGGCGCGGCTGGTGACGCACCTGCTGGCACATTTTCCCGCCCCGCCCGGACGGTGCATTGCCTTTTGCTGGCCGATCAAAAACGAGCCGGACATCCGCGCCGCGCTGGAACACTGGCGGGCGCAAGGAGCCGTCGCGGCCCTGCCGGTCGTCACCGCCGCCGGACAGCCGCTGGCGTTTCGCGCCTGGACGCCCGCCACGCCGCTTGCGCCCGACCGCTACGGCATCCCGACCCCGACTGCTGGCGACTGGCTCTGCCCGGACGCATTGCTCATCCCCCTGAACGCCTTTGACGCCCAGGGCTACCGACTGGGCTACGGCGGCGGTTTTTTCGACCGCACACTGGCCGTCTGGACACCCCGTCCCCTGACGCTGGGCGTCGGTTTTGAACTCAACCGCCTCGCCAGCATCGAACCGGAAGCGCATGATTTGCCGCTGGACTGGATTTTTACCGAGGCGGGCGGGGAACGGGCGCGGAGATGAGCGGCGTCGGGGCAGGATGAACAGGGTACGGGAGGAAGGCTTTTTTCCATTACAATGACGCCATTCCCGTTTTGTGTCCGTCCATGCCATGCGTGCCCTGCTGCTTTTTCTGTTCTGTCTTGTTCTGTCCGTGACCAGCGTCGCCACGCCTGCCGCAGAGGGCGGATTTGCCGCGCCGGAAGAATTCGGGCAATGGCTGGTTTCGTATTACCAGCATCCTGAACCGGAGCGTCTGCCCGAGGCGGTTCGGTATATGGCCGCTTCTGGCCTGTTGAAGAACGAAGCGCGCAAACCGTTCCTGTTCGGATTTTTGGCGGGCGTTTTGCATGACAACCCGGACAAGGCGGCGGCGTGGGTCGCGGCTCTGGCGCGGGAGGAAAGCGCCGCGCAGGAGGCGCTGATTCAGGGGCTTTGGTATGCCGATCTGCCGGATTCCGCCCCTCAGGCGCTGGCGCTGCTGGCCCGGCATCCCCGTCTGAAACCGGGGCTGGCCTGGATGTACCGGCTGCCCGCGCCCACACCGATTGAACAAATTTCTCTGGAACAGGGGTCGTGGGTGCTGGAAGCCTTGTGGGGAAAGTTCATCGCCACCGGCGAGCCGCAACTGGTGCGGCGCGTCATGGACGCCCTGCTCTGGTATTCCGCCACGCCGCCCCGGCTGATTGTGCCGCAAACCATGCACCGTCTGCGGGTGGGCGATGCCGCCTACGGCTCA
This sequence comes from Zoogloeaceae bacterium, assembly GCA_031290535.1. Lineage (GTDB taxonomy): Bacteria > Pseudomonadota > Gammaproteobacteria > Burkholderiales > Rhodocyclaceae > Azovibrio. Next base: position 1,587 of record JAITNI010000347.1, on the reverse strand, counting down.
TTGCGGGCTAACGCCCGCCTGCATCCGCGTGTGCTGGAAATTTGTCAGGAGACCCTGAAAGTCTGGCGGGAAGATTTGTTGAGTCCCACCTATGACCGGGATATGCAAATCGCGGCAGTGCTGGCAGAAGTCCTGCGGGAAGCGCAAACCCCGCCCGAAGAAGAAAAACCCGCCGTCCGCGCCGAGCCATCGTCGTCCGAAGTGTCGTCCACGCCGCCCCCGGCAGGCGAGACAGAACCCGGCGCAGCGGACAGACCCGACGCGCAAGAAATGCAAGAAACCGCCGCGCCGCCGCCAAACGGCGATGCGGAACAGGAAACCCCCGAAGAACACAGGGAACAGGATGCCTCACTTTGAACGGAGCCAGATCATGAACATACGAACCGGAATTGCCGCCTTGCTGGTCGCCTTGGGCGCATCGGCCTGCGGCGTGGATACCTTGACGGCGGCGGCCACGGCGGCCAAGCTGAAGGCCGAGGAAGCCAAGGCCGCGCAACAGCAAATGGAAAGAATGGAAAAAAAGTTGCAGGAAACCCAGGCGCTGCAACAGCAACGTCTGGACGCTCTGGAGCATGAGGGAGGAACTCCGCCGGACGAGGGGGCGCAGTGAGCTTGCCGCGCGTCCCGCGTTAAGCCGCATGTTCGCCATTGTCCTGTTTGAGCCGGAAATTCCCCCCAATACCGGCAACATCATCCGCCTGTGCGCCAATACGGGCGCGGAATTGCATCTGGTTGAGCCGTTGGGGTTTGGTTTGGAGGACAAGGCGCTGCGGCGGGCGGGGCTGGATTATCATGAATACGCCTCCGTGCGCTGTCACCCCGACTGGCGCGCCTGCCAGCACGCGCTGGCCGGACGCCGCCTGTTTGCCCTGAGCACGCGGGCGCAGCGTGGTTATGACACGGTGCGCTACCAGCCCGATGATGCGTTTGTATTTGGCCCGGAATCCCGTGGGCTGCCAACGGCGCTGCTGGAACAGTTCCCCGCCGATCACCGCCTGCGCCTGCCCATGCGCCCCGGCAACCGCAGCCTCAACCTCTCCAACGCCGCCGCCGTGATGGTGTTCGAGGCCTGGCGGCAACAGGGATTTTTGTAGCGAGGGTCGCCATTCCCAAAATTTTCCGTATTTCCGCCGTTTGATTTCCGCACGTTCGCTGTTTGTGCCCTTCGACAGCGTTCAGGATGCGCGATCCCGTTCGTGGTGAGCCTGTCGAACCATGAACGGAGAAGATGTGCCCTTCGACAGGCTCAGGGCGAACGGGTTTGGAGGGGCAGAGGGGTAAGTTTGGGGTTTGGGGGCGGTTCTGTCTGGCGCGACGGCAGTTCCTTGCTCAACCGCCGCAACCTCTTCCCCGACACTCCCCCTTATCAGGGAAGGGAGATTCCTGTTCCGCCCCCCAATCTCTCCCTTGCGGGGAGACGCGCCCGCTTTTGTTTGTCCTGAAGCGCTGTCAAAGAAACAAAACGCTCCGGCGCTTTTCCCGGTTCAGGGCGGAAACCAATCCCCGTCAGGTTTCATCCTTGGGATCGCGGGCCAGCAGGTGTTCTACGGCTTCCCGCGCTGACAGGCGGCCTTCGAGGGTAGCAAC
>JAITNI010000025.1 GCA_031290535.1 Zoogloeaceae bacterium | reverse complement strand
TTGTCGGTGAGCTTGTTGTTGAGCGGGCCTTTGCCGTCAATGGGCTGGCCGAGCGAATTCACCACGCGACCCAGCAGTTCGGGGCCGACGGGCACTTCCAGAATGCGCCCGGTGCATTTGACCGTATCGCCTTCGGAAATATGGCCGTACTCGCCCAGCACCACCGCGCCGACGGAGTCACGCTCCAGGTTCAGCGCCATGCCGAAGGTGTTGCCGGGAAATTCCAGCATTTCGCCCTGCATGACATCCTGCAAGCCGTGCACCCGGCAAATGCCGTCGGTCACGGAAACAACGGTTCCCTGCGTGCGGGTTTCAGTGCCCACTTGCAGATTTTGAATCTTGCTTTTAATCAGCTCGCTGATCTCGGACGGATTCAATTGCATGTAAATCTCCTAATTCTTGAGCGCGATGGCCATGGTTTCGAGTTTGCCGCGCACGGAAGCATCCAGCACCTGATCGCCGACCGCCACCCGGACGCCGCCAATCAGTGCCGCGTCCACCACGACGGTGGGTGTGAGCCTGGTCTTGAAGTGCGCTTCCAGTTGCGGCAGCAAAGACGCCAGGTCAGCATCGGACAACGGGAAAGCGGTTTGCACCTGCGCTTTTTGCACGCCTTCTTCAGTCGCCCGGTTGGCTTCAAAGAGGGTGGCGATTTCCGGCAACAACGCCAGACGCTCGTTTTCCGCCAGCACGCGGATGAAATTGCCAAGCACGGCATCATTGTCGCCAACCAGCGAAATGAACAACTGCGCGATCTGCCCGGCAGACAGTTTGGGATTGCCAATCAGTTCGACCATCTCGGCATCCTGGGCGATGAGCGCCAGACGTTCGAGACGGGCAGACCAGGCCGGCAGCGCCCCCGTTTCCCTGGCCGTGCGGAACACGGCTTCGGCATAGGGGCGGGCGATGGTGAGGTTTTCGGCCATGACGCTTACAAGTCCTGTTTGATGGCGGACAACAGTTCAGCGTGGACCCTGGCGTCGATTTCGCGGCGCAGGATTTTCTCCGCGCCCGCCACGGCCAGCGCCGCAACGTGATCGCGCAGGCTTTCCCTGGCGCGCAGACTTTCCTGCTCGGCTTCCGCCTTGCCGCCGGCGATGATGCGATCCGCTTCAATCTTCGCCTGGGCTTTCGCCTCCTCGATGATTTGCGCGGCGCGCTTTTCCGACTGAATCAGGAGTTCCGCCGATTTTTCCTTGCCTTCGCGCAGTGCTTCCACGGAACGCCTGGTCGCCAGTTCAAGATCATGCTTGCCGCGCTCGGCGGCAGCCAGACCGTCCGCCACCTTTTTCGCGCGCTCGTCCAATGCCTTCACAATGGGCGGCCATACGAATTTCATCGTAAACCACGCCAGGATGAAGAACACCACCAGCTGCGCGAAGAGTGTTGAGTTCAGATTCACGGTTCCAGTCCCCTATGAGAAAGGTTGCGGGGGAAGCCCGATTACTCGACCTGTGCGGCGGGCGCGACTTGCGCGGCGGGTTCCGCCTGTGTCGCCGTATTCAGCTGGAAAGGATTGGCGAACGCAAACATCATCGCGATCCCGACGCCGATCAGGAAGGCGGCGTCAATCAGACCGGCCAGAAGGAACATCTTGGTCTGCAATTCGTTCATCAGCTCCGGCTGACGGGCAGAGGCTTCAATATACTTGCCGCCCATCAGGCCAATCCCGATACAAGCGCCGATAGCGCCCAAACCGATAATCAGACCGGCAGCCAATGCGACAAAACCCAAAACGTGTTCCATGACAACTCCTTGCTAAGTAAAAAAATAAAACAACGAACAGAAAAACAACAAACCAGTACGAAAAAGCGCCTAGTGCGATTCGTGCGCCTGCCCGATATACACCAGGGTCAGCATCATGAAGATGAACGCCTGCAAGGTGATAATCAGGATGTGGAAAATGGCCCACACCGTGCCCGCGACAATGTGACCGAGCCACAACAGCGCGCCGCTGACGCTGACGCCCGTCGTGGCATCCACCGCCCACGCGCCGCCCATCAGGGCGATCAGCATGAAGATCAGCTCGCCGGCGTACATGTTGCCGAACAGCCGCATGCCGTGTGAAATGGTCTTCGCCGCGAATTCGATCAGTTGCATGATGAAATTGATCGGCGCCAGCGCCCAGTGCTTGCCGAACGGCGCGGAAAAGAGTTCATGCACCCAGCCGCCAAAGCCCTTGATCTTGATGTTGTACCACAGGCAGATCAGCAGCACGCCCATCGACAGCCCCAGGGTGCCGTTCAAATCGGCGGAGGCGACGACGCGCTGATAGGCGTGTGGATTGCCGGTGAGGTGTTGCCAAATCCAGGGCAACAGATCGACGGGCAGCAAATCCATGGCGTTCATCAGGAAAATCCAGACAAACACGGTAAGCGCCAGCGGCGCGACGAAACGGCGGGATTCTTCCCGGTGAATGATGCCCTTGGCCTGATTGGAGACCATCTCCACCAGAATTTCGACGGCGGCCTGAAACCGGCCCGGCACGCCGGAAGTGGCCTTTTGCGCGGCCCGGTAGAGCAAAAAGACGGTCAGGAAGCCAATGGCGATGGAATAAAACAGCGTGTCAAAATTGATAACGCTCCAGTCCACGATGCTCTGTTGCGCGTGCCCCGTGCTGTTCAGGTGCGTCAGGTGGTGACTGATGTATTCGCCCGCCGTGGGGCCGTGTGCGGCTGCTTCTTCGATGCTCATGTCAGGGTTTCTTCCAAAAAGCCAAAAAACTCGCTTGCAAGGCCATCAACATGCCGACCAGAAAACTGGGCCAGTGCATGTTCGGATAGGCCTTGACCGCGATAACCAGCAATCCTGCGCTTGCCGCGACCTTGATGCACTCGCCGACAAAAAACCGCGCCACCGGCGACGAGCGCTGCGCTTTGGCCGCCGCCTTCAGGCGCAGGGCAAACCACAGATTCGGCAGCAGGCAGGCCAATCCCGCCAGCCCCGCCGAAAGCGCGCCGCGTGTGCCGACCAAGAGACCCGCCATCAGGCAAGCGAGCCATGTTGCGCCAAACTGGAAGTAAATCGCTTTAATCATGGCGCATCAAGATGGGTGCCGGACATCGCTAACAATCCTCGAATGATATAGAGCAAACAGAGAATTCGTCAAACAAAATTCGCAGGAATGATATATGTTTATAGGGGATTTTCATTCCGTGAGAATATTTTTGTGCGCCGCATCAAGGCAGAAAAGACCAGCAGGACAAGGGTTATTCCCGTCAGCGCCAGGGTCAGAACCGGGCCAAAAGGCTGGTCGCCATACAGGGCCAGAACGAAGGCCAGCGTGTAGGCAAAAAAAGCGAGCGCAGGCGCAACCCGTCGCGCAAGACGCCAGTCGGGGGCCAAGATGAACGCCAGCCAGGGCGGCGCGAACACCAGCGCAAACGCGCCCATGACGCCCAGACACATCACCGCCAGCGCCAGAGCAGCCGCCGCCAGCAGGTCAAAACCGACCTGTACCGGCCAGACGGACTGACCACGCGCCAAAAAATGCGCGGGATAGAGTTCCGCCAGCAGAAGATAGCGCCCCCAGCGCCGCAACAACACCGCGCCAAGAAGGCAGGCGGTCAATGCGCCGTACAGCAGTTCGCGGCTGACAAAATACAGTTGTCCTTCAAACAGGGCTTGTCCCAGATGTTCCACGGCGGGCAGATTGGCCGCCAGCAGGAGCGTGCCGCTCCAGCCGAGCAAAAAGAGCAGGGGGAACAACCCTGATTCGGGCAGGCGGCGGGAAAGCCAGTGTTTGCCGGACGCAGCGGCCAGACTGGTCATCAGGCCGCCCAACAGGGTGGGCAGCCCCAACGCCAGCGCCCCCACCGCGCCCAACGCGCCGATCTGCCCATAGGCCAGCGCCGCGCCATATTCGCGGCGCAGACGCAGGTAAAGACCCAGCAACGGCAGGCACAGCGAAAAACACGCGCCCGCCAGATAGGGTTTCCAGAAGAGTTCCAGCGAGAGTTCATTCATGGATGGTTTCCCTATCCAACGGGGAGAGCATGTCCCGATAAGAACGGAGGGGCGCGGAATGCGCCGTGTTTTGCACCTCCCCTGACAAGGGGAGGCCGGGAGGGGTTTGCGGCGGTTGAAGCTCGCGACAGCAGCAAGTAGAAAACTGAAGCGCCCCAACCCCCCCTGAATCCCCCCTTGTCAGGGGGGACTTGGAAGCAGCGCTTCTTGTCACGGGAAGCCTTGTGCAGAGGTATTTTGCCTTGGGCAAGAAATTATTCCCGGAAATCATGATATGGGTTCCAGCATCAAATGGCGGTCGCAGTGCGGCAGCAGTTCCGGGTCGTGGCTGACCAGCAGGATGGCCGCGCCCGCGTTGGCCCGCGCCCGCAGCGCTCCTTGCAGATGGGCGCGTCCGGCCCGGTCAAGGTTGTTGCCGGGTTCGTCGAGAAACACGAGTTCCGCTGGCGAGGCGAGCACCGACCAGAGGGACAGGTATTGCCGCTGGCCGCCAGAAAGACGGTCAAGCCGCAGGGGCAGGCAGGCGGCAAGCCAGGGCGGCAGTCCCTGTGCGGACGCGCCCGTGAGCGCCAGCAGTTCCGCCCCGGACAAAGGCAGCCCCGCCACCGGCGGCAAGCCCTGCGTCTGCAAGGCCAATCGCGCCCCGGCGGCGCGAAACAGTGTGCCGGAGAAAATCCGCCCCTGCCCCGCCAGCGCCGCCAGCAGGGTGCTTTTGCCCGCCCCATTCGGCCCTGTCAGGGCGAGGATTTCGCCGCGTTCAAGATGAAAACTGACCGGGCGCGTCACGGGCGCGTCCCAGCCCACCACCAGTTGTTCGGCAACCAGCAGTTTGTTCACTGGGGGATGCCTTGCAAACGCTTCAGGGTATCGTCAAACAGGCCGAACAGATCGCGGGCTTCTGGCGTGCCGCCGACGGTAAACGGCAGCGTCAGCAGGGGAATCCCGGTCTGTTCGCTTACCCAGCGCGCCGCCTTGTCGTCCTGATAGGCGGCGCGCAGCACCACTTTTGCGGGCGCGACTTTTTGTTGGGCGACAATCTGGCTCAAATGGCCGCTTCCCGGCGTAATGCCGGGTTTGGGTTCCAGTTCCCCCACTGCCGTCATCTGAAGCCAGTAGGCCAGATAACTGAAGGAACGGTGCGTTTGCAGGAATGAAAGTCCCTTCAGGCGCGCCCCGGCCTGCTCCCAGCCTTGCAGGGCGGTCTGCCAGCGTTCCAGAAACCGGGCGAGATGGGCCTGGTAGACTGCCGTCCCCGCCGGGTCGATCTGAATCAGCCGCGCCGCCAGCGCCTTGGCTACCGGCGGGATGTTGCGCGGGTCAAGGTGAAAATGCGGGTCGCCCGCCGGATGCACATCGCCCATCGCGCGGTCGATCCCCTTCGGCACATCGCGCAGCGTGACCTGCGTCGCCATTTCCAGATAGCCCGGTTGCCCCGGCTGAATCCGGCGATTGCCCGATTCGCGCCGCAACAGGGGCAGCCAGCCGATTTCCAGATCGGCCCCGGTCGCCAGAAGCAACTCCGCCGAACGGGCGCGGGCGATCAGGGAAGGACGAGCCTCGATATGGTGCGGGTCTTGCAGGGCGCTGGTTGCCTCGAACACCGTCACCCGCTCGCCGCCGATTTCACGAGCCAAAGCCCCCCATTCCGGCACGGTGGACAACACTTTGACCTGCGCGAACAGCGGCGCGGCGCAAAGCGCCAAACATAAAAACAGAAATTTTTTCATGACAGATTCCTCAGAATTTATGCGCGCCGTGACTGCCCAGGCTCAGAATGTATTGCAGCGTCACCTGATGATCCGTTACGCCTTCGGTGGCGCGATCTTGCGCGAATTGCAGGCGCAGGCGGGAAAACTCGCTCCAGCTGTAATCCAGCATCAGGGAAGCGCGCTCAGGACGGTAATCGACCCGGTCAATGGCCGCCGGATTGTCCCCAAAGCGCTGCCGACCGCTGCTCAGGCGGTCATAGCGCGCTCCGGCGCGCCAGTTGGGCGTGAATTGATAGACGCCTTGCAGGTAGTAGCCCGACTGACGTGTGTCATAAGCACTCGCGCCCAGATCGACGCCGTTTTCATCCGCTGCCGCCAGATGCCCGTTTTCCCTGCGGCGAAAATATTCGGCCTGCACTTTGAAGTTCCGGTGTTGCGGATTGCCATTGGGCGACCATTTATAGACAAAATCCGCCAGCCAAACCTTGCTGCGCCCGGAAAACGCGCCGTCCACCTCGCCATTGACCTCCGATTCAAAATGACTTTCCCGGTCGCTGGCGCGGGTGTTTAGATAGGAAAGTCCGGCCCGCCAGCTCTGGGAAACGCCGATGTCGTTGCCCACATGGACGAACAGGGTACGGCTGTTGACGCCGTTGTGATTGCGCTCC
>JAITNI010000310.1 GCA_031290535.1 Zoogloeaceae bacterium | reverse complement strand
CTGCCGCAATAGCAGAGTCGGGCGACCCCGGCACGGTTGAGCAGGTGGGCGTCGATACGGGCGACTTGCGGAGTCATGTCGGCGCGCACACCGAGGGTGCGACCGGAAAGCTGGTCGGCGAGCTTGCAGGTTCGCAGGTTGAGTTCCTGCCCCGCGCCAGTGAGGAGGGATTCGAGATATTCCAGCAGGGGCGGCGCGACCCGTTCAAAGCCATGCGTATGGAACAGGTCGAGCAGGGCGCGGCGCAGGGTTTCGATGCGGGCGGCTTCCGCCGGCAGAGCGTCCGCCAGATATTCGGGCAAAATCCACTTCATGAGCGCAGGGTCGTCAGGATGGAAAACACAATCAGGCCAATCATGATCGAGGACAGACCCAGAAAACGAATCTGTCCATCGGAAAGCTGCGCCAGATGCTGCAAGGCTTTCCGCCAGAGGGCGGGCTTGAGAAAGGGGAGGAAGCCTTCCACGATCAGCATCAGGGCCACAGCGAGGGCAAGAATCATCAGGCTCATCGGGACTTTTTCAGGTATTTGAAGAAGTCGGAATTCGGCTCGATGACCAGCACGTCATTCTTGCTGTTGAACGTGCCGCGATAGGCTTCCAGACTGCGGTAAAAGGCGTAGAACTCCGGGTTCTGGTTGAACGCCTGCGCGTAAATGGCGGCGGCCTTCGCGTCCCCCTCCCCCTTGATCTTCTGGGCGTCGCGGTAGGCCTCGGCAATGATGATGTCTTTTTGGCGATTGGCGTCGGCGCGGGTTTTTTCCGCGTTCGCGCCGCCGTCGGCGCGCAACTGGTTGGCGAACTGCTTGCGTTCGGAGCGCATCCGCTCATAGATGTTATCCGACACATTCGGCGGCAACTCAACGCGCTTCAAGCGCACGTCGAGCACTTCCACGCCAATTTTGCGGGCGTCCTCGTTGGCCTTGCCGCGCATGTCTTCCATGATTTTGTCGCGCGCGCCGGAGACCACGTCATGCACGGTGCGGTGGCCAAATTCGGCACGCAGGCCGTCATTGATGGTCTGTGAGAGCCGGATGCGGGCGCGAACCTCATCGCCGCCGACAGAGGTGTAATACGCCTTCGGATCAACAATGCGCCATTTAATATAGGAATCGACCAGCACATTTTTCTTTTCCGAGGTAATGAACTGTTCCGGCTCCTGGCTGTCCAGGGTCAGGATGCGCTTGTCGAAATAGCGCACATTCTGAATCAGCGGCCATTTGAAATGCAGCCCCGGCTTCAGGACATCCGGCTTCATCTCGCCCATCTGGAATATCAGCGCATACTCGCGCTGATCGACGGTAAAACAGGTGGTAGAGACCGTCATCAGCGCGAGGAGGAGGACAACGATAAAAATCTGGATTCTGGCGCTCATTTGCGGTTCTCCCGGTCGCGGCTCAACTCGCGCGGCGCGTTGTTGAATTTGTTGGGGTTGTTGAAGTCGCTGGCGGGTTCCGTTTGCGGCGGCACCGCGCCGGAAAAGACAGAAGCACCGCTGCGCCCGCTCGCCGGAACGCTGTCGGCGTTTTCCCCCTGTTGCGACACGGCGCCGACCGCGCCTGCCTGCATCAGCTTGTCCAGCGGCAGATAGAGCAGGTTGCCCTGCCCCTGCGCGTCGACCATCACCTTGGTGGTGTTGGCGTAGACCTGCTGCATGGTTTCCAGATACAGGCGCTGGCGGGTCACTTCCGGGGCTTTGGAATATTCAGTCAGAATTTGCTTGAAGCGGCTGGCGTCGCCCTCGGCGGTAGCGATCATGCTCTGCCTGTAGCCATTGGCTTCTTGCATCAGCCGCGCCGCCGTCCCGCCAGCGCGGGGAATGACGTCGTTGGCGTAGGCTTTGCCCTCGTTTTCCAGCCGTTCCTTGTCCTGCCCGGCTTTGACAGCGTCTTCAAACGCCGCCTGCACCTGTTCCGGGGGCTGGGCGTTTTGCATGGTAACGGTGGAAATCTGGATGCCGGTTTTATAGCGGTTGAGCAGCGACTGCATCAGTTTTTTGACGTCCGCCGCCACCTGCGCCCGCCCCTCGTTGATGACGACATTGATGCTGCGCTTGCCGACGATCTCGCGCACGGCGGTTTCCGCCGTTTGCATTACCGCCTCGTCCGGGGCGCGGTTATTGAACTGGTAGTCAAAAGGACTATCGACCACATATTGCACAGCGAACTGAATGTCAATGATATTTTCATCATCGGTAATCATCAGCGCCTCTTTGGGGACTTTATTGCCTGTATCGCCCCGGTAGCCGACCGTCAGCGAGCGCACTTCCGTGCGATTGACGATTTCGTGCGACTCAATCGGGTACGGCAGCCGCCATTGCAGGCCGGGTTCCGTAAAGCGCACATATTTGCCAAAGCGCAACACCATGCCCCGCTGCGAGGCATCCACAATATAAAAGCCGGAAGCGCCCCAGACCACCAGCGCCACGCCGATGAGCAGCCAGAGACCGCCCTTGATGGCGCGAGGGTCGAGATCAATCGGCGGGCGCTCGTCACCCCCGTTGCCCCCGCCGTTGTTCCCATTCGGGCGACGTCCGCCCTTTTTGCCGAACAGTTCATCGAGGCGTTTTTTGAAATCGCGCATCAAATCTTCCAGATCGGGGGGGCCGGACTGGGGGCGGCGTCTGTTGCCGAACGGGTCTTTGTCCTCCGGCCCGCGTGGGTCATTGAGGGACATGAGCATACCAAGGGTTGAAATCATGGGGTCTTCGTCAGTCAGAAACTTCAAGAAAAATCAACAACAGCCGGGGGACGTTATCCTTCAGGCGCATTCGCCCCGCTGCGTGAAAGCGCCGCTGCATTCGCCACGGCGGCGCTCTGGTTTTGTTTCTCCCGGGCGCATTCGCCGAGAACCTCGCGCAGCAGGGAGAGTCCCTCGCCCGTTCGCGCGCTTAACTTCACGCGCTGGATTCTACCATAGCCATCCTGTTCTACCGCCGGACTTGCGCCAGTGAGATCGACCTTGTTCCAGACCAGAATCTGCGGCACGTGTTCCGCGCCGATTTCGGCGAGCACCTTGTCGACCTCCCGAATCTGCTCGTCGCGGGTCGGCGAGGCGCTATCGACGAGGTGCAGGAGCAAATCCGCATCCGCCGTAGCTTCCAGCGTCGCCTGAAAGGCAGCCACCAGCGAGTGCGGCAAATCGCGGATAAAACCGACGGTATCCGAGAGAATCACCGCGCCCGCGTCGGGCAGCCAGAGCTTGCGCGAAGTGGTGTCCAACGTGGCGAACAACTGGTTGGCCGCATAGACGCCCGCGTGGGTGAGCAGATTGAAGAGCGTCGATTTGCCCGCGTTGGTGTAGCCGACCAGCGACACATTGAGCGCCTCGCCCTTCAGACGCGCTCGCCGTTGTGTTTCGCGCTGCCGCCCCAGTTTGCTGATGCGCTCCTTCAGGAGTTTTACGCGCTTGCCTAACAGGCGACGGTCGGTTTCTAACTGGGTTTCGCCGGGGCCACGCAAGCCGATGCCGCCGCGCTGGCGCTCCAGATGCGTCCAGCCGCGCACGAGGCGGGTCGACAGGTGTTCGAGTTGCGCCAGTTCCACCTGCAATTTGCCCTCGGCGCTCTGCGCCCGCTGGGCAAAAATATCCAGAATCAGACTGGTGCGGTCAATCACCCGGCATTCCAGCAGGTGTTCCAGATTGCGCTGCTGTACCGGCGAAAGCTCATGATTGAAAATCACCACCCCGGCCTCTCCCGCCCGCAAGGCGACGGCGATTTCCTCCGCCTTGCCCTTGCCAACAAAGAGGCGCGGGTCAGGACTTTGCCGCTTGCCGCCAATTTCGGCGCACACGATGCCGCCCGCCGACTCCGTCAGCAGCCGCGCTTCTTCCAGACGTTCGGGGAGGTCTTGCTGGCCGAAATCCAGTTGCGCCAGCACCGCCCGTTCGCGGGTTACAGGACGTTCAGTAAGAGAAGGTTCCGACATGCCGGCCTAGCGCAAAAACAGGCGGGAACCCCTGCCATCGGGTTCCCGCCGGAAAAATGCGAAAAAAAAGAGAAAACGGAATCACACGGTTTTATGCGGACTCGGGTGGCGCGTCGCCATTCGCGCTTTCCTGCGGCAGATTGACTTGCCGCGCGGGCACAACGGTCGAGATGGCGTGTTTGTAGACCATCTGGGTTACAGTGTTTTTCAAAAGCACTAC
>JAITNI010000257.1 GCA_031290535.1 Zoogloeaceae bacterium | reverse complement strand
CTTTCTGAAAAGGGGAAAGCGCTACTGGCAGTCTTCAAGGAAAAGGGATTGCTGTAACCGAGACCACATTCCGGGCATCCTGCCCCTTCAACTTCCACACCCACGACCATGATTACCCTCTCCTCCCTCACCCAGTCCGACGAATTCCTCGCCCGCCATCTTGGCCCCAATCCTGCCGAACAGGCCGAAATGTTGCGTGCCATTGGCGCGGATTCTCTAAAAACCCTGATCGCCCAGACCGTCCCCGCCGCCATTCGTCTGCCCGCCGAGCTTGATCTGCCGGAACCCCGGCGCGAGCATCAGGCGCTCGCGGATTTGCGCGCCCTCGCCTGTAAAAATATCCTGACAAAAAACCTGATCGGTCTGGGCTATCACGACACGCTGACGCCCACGGTGATTCTTCGCAATGTGCTGGAAAATCCCGGCTGGTATACCGCCTACACGCCCTATCAGGCCGAAATTTCGCAGGGGCGGCTGGAGGCGCTGCTCACCTTCCAGCAAATGACCATTGACCTCACCGGCCTGGAACTGGCGAATGCCTCGCTGCTGGACGAAGCCACCGCCGCCGCCGAAGCCATGACGATGGCGCGGCGGGTGAGCGCCTCAAAGTCCAGCCGCTTTTTTGTTGATCGCGCCGTGTTGCCCCAGACCCTCGATGTCCTCAAAACCCGCGCCGCCGGGTTTGGGTTTGAACTGGTGTTGGGCGAGGCCGACGCGCTGCCCGAGGGCGAATTTTTCGGGGCGCTGTTGCAATATCCGTCGGAGACGGGCGCGGTGGCGGATTTGAGCCTGCCGATTGCAAAACTCAAGGCGGCGGGCGCGGTGGTGGCGGTAGCCGCCGATCTGATGGCGCTCGTGCTGTTGAAATCTCCCGGAGAAATGGGGGCGGATATTGCGCTCGGTTCCAGCCAGCGGTTTGGCATTCCAATGGGTTTTGGTGGCCCGCACGCCGCCTTTTTTGCCACCCGCGCCACGCACGCCCGCGCCATGCCGGGGCGGTTGATCGGCATTTCCCGCGACGCGGCGGGCAACCCCGCGCTTCGCATGGCGCTGCAAACCCGCGAACAACACATCCGCCGCGAAAAGGCCAATTCCAACCTCTGCACCGCGCAGGTGCTGCTCGCCAACATGGCGGGGCTGTACGCGGTCTATCACGGCCCGACGGGGTTGAAGACCATCGCCCAGCGCATCCACCGCCTCGCCGCGATTCTGGGCGAAGGATTATATGAGGCGGGCATTGTCCCGTTACATCGCCAGTATTTTGATACCGTGCGTCTGGCCTTGGGGAGACGCACAGAAACCGTTTATCGCGCCGCGCAACTGGCGGGCTACAACCTGCGTTGGGAACCGGAGGCGGGGCAGATCGGCATCGCCGTGAACGAAAAAACCACGCCGGAAGACGTGGCGAGGCTGTTTCGTCTTGTCACCGGCAACACGCTGGACATCCCGGCGCTGGACGCCCGTCTGGCCGCAGCAGACCCGACGCTCCCCGCCGCCCTGTTGCGGACGGACGCCCTGCTGACGCATCCCGTCTTCAACGCTTACCACACCGAACACGCCCTGCTGCGCTACCTGAAAAAGCTGCAAAACCGCGATCTGGCGATGGATCACGCCATGATTTCGCTCGGCTCCTGCACCATGAAGCTGAACGCCACCAGCGAGATGATGCCGATCACCTGGCCGGAATTCACCGACCTGCATCCCTTTGCGCCGGAAGACCAGACCCTTGGCATCCGGGAGATGATCGGCCAGCTTGCCGGGTGGCTCAAAACCATCACCGGCATGGACGCGATCTGTATGCAGCCCAATTCCGGCGCGCAGGGCGAATACGCGGGATTGCTGGCGATTCGCCGCTATCACGCCAGCCGGGGAGAAGGCGGACGGAATCTTTGCCTGATCCCAAAATCCGCGCACGGCACCAACCCGGCCTCGGCCCACATGGCGGGGCTGGACGTGGTGGAAATCGCCTGCGACGCGGCGGGCAATATCGACCTCGCCGATCTGGAGACAAAAGCCAAACTGCATAGGGAACGTCTGGCCTGCCTGATGCTCACCTACCCTTCCACGCACGGCGTGTTTGAAGAAGCGGCGCGGGAGATTTGCGCCCTCATTCACGCGCAGGGCGGGCAGGTGTATCTGGATGGCGCCAACCTCAACGCGCAGGTGGGGCTAACCTCCCCCGGCGTCATCGGCGCGGATGTCTCGCACATGAACCTGCACAAAACCTTCGCCATCCCGCATGGCGGCGGCGGGCCGGGCATGGGGCCAATCGCCCTCAAAACACACCTCGCCCCCTTCATGCCGGGGCATGTGTGGACGTCGGAAGCGAACGCAGGCGCGGGGATGGGCGCAGTCTCCGCCGCGCCCTTCGGCTCCGCGTCCATCCTGCCGATTGCCTGGATGTACATTGCGCTTCTGGGCGGCAAGGGCGTCAAGGCGGCGACGCAGACGGCGATTCTCAACGCCAACTACATCGCCAGTCGCCTGAACGAACACTATCCGGTACTGCACACAGGAAAAAATGGCCGCGTGGCGCACGAGTGCATTCTGGACGTCCGCCCCCTGAAAGCGGCAACCGGCATCACCGAGACCGACATCGCCAAACGTCTGATGGACTACGGCTTTCACGCCCCCACGGTGAGTTTCCCCGTCCCCGGCGCGCTGATGGTGGAACCAACGGAATCCGAAAACAAGGCCGAACTCGACCGCTTCATTGCCGCGCTCACCGCCATCCGCGCCGAAATCCGCCGCGTCGAACAAGGCGACTGGCCAGCAGACGATAACCCCTTAAAACACGCCCCCCACACCGCCGCCGCCCTCACCGC
>JAITNI010000248.1 GCA_031290535.1 Zoogloeaceae bacterium | reverse complement strand
AGCAGCGCCTCACGGATTTCCCGCAGGGCGGCTTCGGCGGCGCGTTGCTGCTGGATTTCGCGCTGCGCCGCCAGCGGCAGCATCAGGCCGCCAAGCAACAGACCCAGAATGACCATGACCACCGCCAGTTCAACCAGCGTAAAGCCGTTTTGAAGCGGATATTGAATCCGGCCATTTTGCCCCGTTCGGGACGAAGTCTTCGCGCATGGCGCGCCTGTCGAATCCCGCGCAGGGCGAGCCTGCCCTTCGACAGGCTCAGGGCGAACGGGCGGAATTAATTTGCCCTGCTCATTGAACCCCGTTCGTGGTGAGCCTGTCGAACCCCGCCTTTCGACAGGCTTGGGGCGAATGGGTTGGATGGCGACGGGAAGGACGATCAGGCCGCTTTGGGTCAGGGGTCGGGGGGCGCGCATGGGCATTTTCTCAAGGCTGGCCGCAATCGGGAACCAGCGTAAAGCCGGA
The DNA here is from genome assembly GCA_031290535.1 of Zoogloeaceae bacterium. Taxonomy (GTDB): domain Bacteria; phylum Pseudomonadota; class Gammaproteobacteria; order Burkholderiales; family Rhodocyclaceae; genus Azovibrio. The sequence goes on along the minus strand of JAITNI010000248.1, from coordinate 2,596 downwards.
GGTCGTGGCATCCGGGCCTGACAGGCAGACGATCTGGTCATTGCCTGCCGTCTCCAGAATCCTGCCGTTGTTTTTGACGCTAAGGGCGTTTTCGCCTTCCAGATAGTGATCGGCATTCTGGCGGTCGGCGGAGGTATCGCGCGGCTGTCCCGCCAGCGGCGCGCCGGAAAAAATCAGGGCGGCGGCATAGGAACGGCCATTGACCCTCAGGCACTGTTCCGGCTCCAGCGCGCAATCGGCTGCCGGGGCGACGGCAGGCGCAAACCCCGGCGCAACCACGTAAAACAGATGGTCTTTCCATTTGTCGAACCAGCCGTCCTTGCTGTTTGCCTCGCCCGTGCCCGCCACGGGCAGGAGTTCCGGGCAGTTGTCGCTGCGGAGCCAGCGACAGGCGGCATTGCCGGAGGCGCAGTCTTTGAGCGTGCCCTGTTCACTCTTCAGCGTGGTTTCGCTCTGCGTGACCAGAAACGGCGGCCTGCCCGCCCGCAGGTCTTTTTTGTCGGCGAATTTGTCATTCTGAAACGTGTCGGGCGCGGCGGCGCTCAGGTTCAGGGGCGCGGCCCAGGGCAGGCGATGCCAGACGTTGCCGTCGCCAAAGCGGGCAAGGCAGGCGGCGACGCGCTGGGTGAGCGCGATTTTGTCGCCGGGGTAATCGCCATCAAACAAATCCTGTTCAGGATGCGGGCGGCGGGCGATGCGGCGCTCGAACAGTTCGGCGCGGCCAATCCAGAGCAGGCGGTCATTGAAATGCTCGCCCGCCTGCGCGGCGACGAGGCGAGTCACTTCCTCCGGCGCGGTGTTGGGGCTGGCGTTGTCGATGCCGTTCAGGGCGTCGAGAAACTGTTGGGCGTCGTAATCCCGACGACATTCGCCGCTCCGGTACTGGCGGCTCTGTCCCGCCAGCGGCGGGCCGGGCGCAAACAGCACGGCAACGGGGCGGTCGGCGGCGGTCGCGCCCACGCGCACATTACCTTCGGCATCGAGAATCTGAAACTGGCCGGGAATGTCCGGGTTCAGGAGATGGGCCTTGGGATTGGCTTTGTAGTTGCCGGAAACGGCATACCACAGGCATTCACCGGCACCGTCCCGGGGGGGCGGAATACCCAGACTGCGCCAGGGAAAATGGCCGATGACGGTGACGCCCGCGCTGCCGCACGTTCCCGCCTCCGCTCCTTCATTGCCGAGCGCGTTGTCCGTATCCGGGCAGGGCAGATGACCGGGGACGAAGATGGCGCGTTCGGGAGTGCCCTTGAGATGCAGTTCCGGGTAGGCGGCGGCGTAGCCGAGCAGGGCTTCCTTGGCTTCCGCCAGCGCCCGGTCGGTGAGGACGTTGCGGGTCGCGGCGGGGTTGAAATCAGTGGCCTGCCGCACAAACCAGGCGAGGCTGCCCAACGTCAGCAGGCAAAGGAGCAGCAACAAGGCCGCGCCGGATTGCGGCGAAGGGCTTGGCCGGATTCGTGTGAGGGTGTAGGGGCGGATTGCCTCCGCCCTGGGCGCGTGCAACGCGCCCCTACCGGTTGGGCGCACGATGCCGATCAGACCATACAGGTCGGTTCTATTGCGAAATGAAATTACGGGAGAAAGGGGGCGCGTCATCATGTGTGTTATGGGCGGGCGGGTACGATGGTGATCTGCCCGCCGCGCAACAAATCCCGACGCTCTTCATATTCGCCGACCGGCCAGTGGGGAATGGCGCGGGTTTCTTCCGGCTGGCCGTCCAGCCACACGGTTGCGGGGCCGTTCTGGCGTTGCGCCACGCCCTGATAATGGCGGGGAGGAAGGGCGGGTTTTTCCTTCGGGGCGACGGCGGGTTGGCGTTTGGCCTGTTCCAGTTGCGCCCGTTCGGCGGGAGTGAAAAAGAGCCGCCCGGTCGTCTTCTCCGCCGGACTTGCTACCGGACTGACCCACAGCAGCATGAGAAAGCCACAGAAAAACAGGTGTTTTGTCGTCATGGCGCGGCCTCTTGTGTTTTTTCCGGCGGCGGCATGGCGCTCAGATGGCCGGTGATCCAGTCCAGCGTGCAATGCGCCAGCAGATTGACGCCGGGTTGCACCGGGTCGGGGCGTTCCGGGTTGACGCGCAGTTCGCATTCGTGGATACGCACCAGTGCCTCTGTTTGCGCCGTCAGCGTGTGCAACAGCATTGAAAATTCCAGTTCGTGATTCAGTCCCAGCGTGAGCGTCAGGGGCGTACGCTCAAAATAATCCCCGTCTTCCGGCAAGGGTTCTGGCGGCTGGAATTCGTAACGCAACACAGGGATGCCGAGCCGGGTTTGTTCCTGTTGCAGGCGGGCAATCCATTCCGGGGTTTTTGAAGGGCGTTCAGACTGAAAAACCCCCTGCGCGATCAAGCGCTTGAAAGCGGCATCCAGCGCTTGCCATTCTGTCGCCATTTGCTGTTGCCGCGCCTGTTCAGCGGCCAATTGCTGGCCTTGCGCCACGCTTTGAGCCTGCGCCTGTCGCGCGACCTGTGCGGCGTGCCCGCCCAAACAGGCGAGACTTGCGCCCAGCATGGAAAGGGCCAGTCCGCCGCACAGGGCAAGCGTGGGCGAGGGCGTTTTCATGGCGCGGCCTCCCATTGCAAACGCAACTGAAAG
>JAITNI010000139.1 GCA_031290535.1 Zoogloeaceae bacterium | reverse complement strand
CACCGTACCCGCGATGATCGCGCTTTGCCCGCCTTTGGCGTCCGCGCTTCCGCCGACGGCTTTGTGCTGGAATTGCCGGAACGCTGGCTGGAAGCCAATCCCTGGACGCGCATGGCCTTGAAGGAAGAAACCCAGACCTGGGCGCAGGCGGGATTTTCCTTTCGCCTCAAGGCGTCCGCCGCGAAGGGACGGTGAATCTTGCGCGCTCCCAGCCTTGAGCATCGTGCGGATGGCATCCACCTCGCTGGCGTCTGGACGCTGGCAGCCATGACAATGGGCAAACGCGGCGCGGCAGCTCCGCTTGCCGCCTTGCGTCGCGCCCTGCTGGAAACCGGGCGGGCGGGCGCGGCAAGCTGGAATCTGATGGCCGTGGAACGGCTCGACAGCGCCGCCGCCGTGCTGCTCTGGCAAACCTGGGGGCATCGCTGGCCAGATGCGCTGGCCGCCTCGCCCACGCTGCGGGCGACGCTGGAACGGGTGGCCGCGCAAGTGAAAAAACCGGAGGATCCCAGTCATACGCCGCCTGCCTCGCCGCATCGTTCCCTGTTGGGCGTGCCGCATTTTGTCCGCGTGTTGGGGCGCTTTGTGCTGCGGCTGGGGCATAACCTGCTGGGCGTCATTGAACTCTATGGGCGGCTGGTGCTGGATGCGGGGTTTTTGGCGCGGCATCCGCGTGATTTGCCGTGGAAGGAATTTTCCGCCAACATCTACAAGGCCGGGGCGCAGGCGCTGCCGGTGTTGGCCCTGATGGGTTTTTTGATTGGCATTACCCTCAGTTATCTTTCTGCCCTGCAACTCAAGATGTACGGCGCGGATTTGTTCATCGTCGATATTCTGGGCATCAGCATCATCCGGGAACTGGGGCCGGTACTGGTGGCGATTCTGGTGGCGGGCCGTTCCGGCTCGGCCATGACCGCCCAGATTGGCGTCATGCGGGTGACGGAAGAAATCGACGCCCTCGCCACGCTGGGCATTTCGCGCACCCTCCGGGTGGTGCTGCCCAAAGTGGCGGCGCTGACGCTGGTCATGCCGCTCCTGGTCGTCTGGACATCCGCCGCCGCGCTTGCGGGCGGGGCGCTGGCGGCGTGGATGCAACTGGATTTGTCGGTATTCTATTTTTTCAACGCCCTGCCGAAGACGGTTCCCGTCGCCAATCTCTGGATTGGTCTCGCCAAGGGCATGATCTTCGGTTTTCTGATTGCCCTGCTGGCCTGCCAGTTCGGCCTGCATGTGCGCCCGAATACGGAGAGCCTGTCCATGCGAACGACGGCCTCCGTGGTCACGGCGATCACGCTGGTCATCATCGTGGACGCCCTGTTCGCGGTGCTGACCCGCAACATCGGAATGCCGGGGCTGTAGATCATGACGATGCCAGAAAAACCTCTCGTCATCGACATGCGCGGCATCTGGAGCCAGTACCGCGAGGCGGTGATTCACAAAGACCTCGATTTTCAGGTGCGCGCAGGCGAGGTGATCGCGCTGGTAGGCGGTTCGGGCAGCGGCAAGACCACGCTGCTGCGGGAAATTCTGGGGTTGTTGCGACCCACGCGGGGCACGGTGCGCCTGTTCGGCGTCGATCTGGCCGACCCGGATCGCTTCAGACAGCGCGACATCCGGCGGCGATTGGGCATGTTGTTCCAGCAGGGGGCGCTGTTTTCGGCGCTGTCCGTCTATGACAACATCGCTTTCCCCCTGCGTGAACTGCGCTGTCTGGACGAAGACTGGATACGCGAACTCGTGTTTTTGAAACTGGCGATGGTGGAACTCGAACCCAAACACGCCGCCCTGACGCCCGCAGAACTCTCCGGCGGCATGATTAAACGGGTGGCGCTGGCCCGCGCCCTGGCGCTGGAACCGGAACTGTTATTGCTCGACGAACCCACAGCGGGCCTCGACCCCCAGCGGAGCCAGAATTTTGTGCGTCTCATCAAGAGCCTGCAACAATCCATCGGTTTTACGGTGGTGCTGGTCACGCATGACATCGACACCATCTACGGCCTCGGCAGCGAGGTCGCCGTGCTGGCCGAACAGCGCATCCTGATACAGGGGGCGCTTGAGCAGGTTGTCGCCTTCAATCACCCTGTGATCCAAACGTTTTTTGCAGCGGGGGCGGCGCGCGCTTGAGACGACTGGCCATGCTATAGATGTTTCCACAATTTTCCGTTCGTGGTGAGCTTGCCTTTCCTTCCGTTCGTGGTGAAGCCTTGCCTTTTTTCCCGTTCGTGGTGAGCCTGTCGAACCACGCCCAATGACAGCGCTTCAGGGCGAACGGGCGGATAAGTTATTGTGGGAATAGTGATAAAATGCGCCCTTCTTTGTGTCAGAAAACCGGAGAAATCATGTTGTTTGTGAATCGCGCCGATGAATCCAGTTATACCCAATGGATGTGGGACATGCAGCGCCAGCACCCGGCATGGGCTGCTGACCAGCAGGTTGGACGCGCCTTGTGATGGGGTAGGCCGCAGACGCCAGAATATGCCGAATCCTTCACCCGTGTGCGGGAAGCCCAAAAACCCGCAAGGATTTGGACGTTCGTGCGATTGCCATGAAGGGTTGCTTTCCGCCACGAAATGATGATAAAATATTACAACATAAAATCATGAGGTAGAATATGGACAACTTGGAACCGCAGCGCACTGATTTTAAAGTTTTCCTACTCCT
>JAITNI010000130.1 GCA_031290535.1 Zoogloeaceae bacterium | reverse complement strand
GATATTGTCATTTTCAATTCCGGCGTCGCCCTCTACGCCGCCAACGTGGCCGCTTCCATTGCCGACGGCATTTCGCTCGCCCGCAAGGTCATTGAAAGCGGCGCGGCAAAGGCCAAGCTGGCGGAGTTTGTGCAGTACAACCAGCGCTTCAAATCATGACCGACATCCTCTCCAGAATCCTCGCCACCAAGGCGGAAGAAGTCGCCGCCTGTCGCGCCCGTTGCCCGCTTGCCGAACTGCGCGACGCCGCCCGTGACCAGCCGCCGACCCGCGATTTTGCGGGCACGTTGCGGCGGCGGGTGGCGGCAAAACAGGCGGCGGTGATTGCCGAAATCAAGAAGGCCAGCCCCTCCAAAGGCGTGATTCGCGCCGATTTTCATCCTGCCGACATTGCGCGCAGCTATGAAGCGGCGGGCGCGGCCTGCCTTTCCGTGCTCACCGACGCGCAGTATTTTCAGGGCAGTCCCGACTATTTGCAGGCCGCCCGCGCCGCTTCCCCGCTGCCAGTGCTTCGCAAGGATTTCATCGTCGATGCCTACCAGATTCACGAAGCCCGCGTCATGGGCGCGGATGCCATCCTGCTCATCGTCGCCGCCCTCACCGATGGGCAGATGCAGGATTTTGAGGGGCTTGCCCATGAACTCGGCCTTGCCGTGCTGGTGGAATCCCACGACGGCGCGGAGCTTGAACGGGCGCTGACGCTCAAGACGCCGCTGATCGGCATCAACAATCGCAACCTGCGAACCTTTGAAGTCTCGCTGCAAAACACCCTTGCGCTGCTCCCGCGCCTGCCGGAAGATCGCATCGTGATTACCGAAAGCGGCATTCTCACCCCTGCCGATGTTCAGACCATGCAGGCGGCGAATGTCCACGCCTTTTTAGTCGGCGAAGCTTTTATGCGCGTGGAGGAGCCGGGGGAGGAACTGGCGCGGCTGTTTGGATTGTAGGCGTTTTTACGGAACTTTCCCCTTGTCCTCTTTTCCCATGCTCCGGCAGCTTTACCGCCGTTTTCAGGCCACCCGCTGCTTTACCCTGAGCGCCGCGCTGGCGTATGGCACCCTGCTGGCGCTGGTGCCGACCGTGGCGCTCATGATTATCGTGCTTGGCCACCTGCCCGGCGTACTGGGGGTGATCGGCAAGGTAGATGACTGGCTGCTGCCGCATTTTTTGCCGGCGGGCACGGGCAAAGCCATCAGCGCCAAGGTGCTGGAATTTTCCCAACTGGCGGGCAAGGCCACGCTGCCCGGCATTTGCGCCATGTTTGTCACCGCCTTGTTGCTGATGGAAAACATCACGCAGGTATTCGACAGCATCTGGAAAAATCCCGCCCCGCGCCCGCTCAAAAAGCGCCTGCCGCTCTATCTGCTGACGCTGTTTGCCTGGCCGGTCGCCATTGGGCTGGCGCTCACCCTGCTCTCCTACCTCCTGACGCGCTCGCAGGGACTGCTCGCGCACCTGCCGGTTTTGTACCGTCTGATTCCGCGCCTGATCTCGTTTTTAAGTCCGGCGCTCATTCTCTCCCTGCTGTATTACTTTGTGCCCAATGTCCGGGTGCGCTTGTGGCACGCCCTGCTGGCGGGCGTACTGGCCGCCGCGTGTTTTTTTCTGATGCAATCCGTCTTTGAACTCTATCTGGCGCAATTTTCCTTTTATACCAGTGTATATGGCGCGCTGGCGCTGATTCCGATTTTCCTGCTCTGGCTCTACTGCGCCTGGGTGATTATTCTTTGTGGGGCGTTTTTTGCTGCCATGTTGGGGGGGTATTAGGGCGTTTTCTGCTTACCGCATCCGCCTGTTTGCTCCGGGTTTATGGAGCGCGGGAGCGCTTCTGCTCCCGCTTTGAAAGCGGCGGCAAGCCGCCGTACGCCCTACCGGCGCAACGTCTTCCATTGAGCGGAAAAGGCTGTAGGCGATGACGCAAAAAGCCGCCCCGGAGGGCGGCTTTGGCAAGGTGTGCGCGGAAAAATCGCTTACCGGCGCGCTGTGTTGCGCCGCCGCCGCGCGATCACGCCCATCAAGCCCAGACCGGCCAGCAGCATGGCATAGGTTTCGGGTTCGGGGACGGCGGGCGCGCCATAGGCATAGGTAATGGAGGCGCTTTGAATGACGCCCTCGAAATTCCACTTGTATGTATAGATAGGTTCATAAATGCCTGCGAGGGTATTGTAGGCAGAACCTGCGGAGAAGGAAGCGCCGACACTGTCCAGACTGACCTGCCCGAAACCGTAATCTATCCACGACAGACTCAGATCAATCGGGCCGAATTTGTCACGCAAGGAGATTTGCTGAGTAAGACCGCTGGCATGGGTTCCGATATGTCCCATATAGTCTTCCGTAAACCCAGGCCCTATCATCGGTACACCCGCACTCACCGAATCCAGGAAAAAATGGCCGACGGAAGCATAACCACTTGCCGTATTTGCCAGTTGGGTATTCGTCGAGGTATTGGCGCTGGCGGTGCTGCCCAGCGTGGCGGAGAGAACAGCAAAGACAATGGTTAACACACGCACAAGGTTTTTCATTTTTGACCTCCAAGGTCGTTAAGAAAAAAAACGGCCAAGAGGCCAAGAGGCCAAGAGGCCAAGAGGCCAAGAGGCCAAGAGGCCAAGAGGCCAAGAGGCCAAGAGGCCAAGAGGCCAAGAGGCCATTATACAGAATGCGTAGCTCAAGACAAGCGCTTTCCATCATGGCAACCGCATGAATCTCCTTGTCCTTGATTCCCTGTTGCCAAAGCGCTCTTAAGGAGCGGGAGCGGCTCACTTGTACAAGGCCAAACGGTTCCAGATTGGGTCTTCCCCCCTGACAAGGGGGGATTGAGGGGGGTTTGGGGTCTGTGCAATCTGACCCCTCTCAAACCCCTCCTGCACCTCCCCTTGCGTGCGGCTTCGCCGCATTCCGCTAAAACGGAACCCGCCGTCGGCTGTCCTCCCGCCTTCGGCCTGGTCAGGGGAGGATGATTTGCTGCGCTGCGCGCAGGATTTGAACGTTCATCAATTGCCCCCGCCGACCGGACAAATGCCCTGTCTGGCGGGGCGGATGTGCTAGCATACTGGTTTTCTGGTTTCCCCCGGTTTGCCCGCGTGCCCTTACCCACTCATTTCGATTTTCACTGTCATTCCACGGTTTCCGACGGGCTGTTGCCGCCCGCGCAGGTGGTCGGCTGGGCGGCGGCGCAGGGGGTGAGCCATCTGGCGCTGACCGATCATGACGCGCTGGGTGGCCTGACGGAAGCCCGCGACGCGGCGGCGGCGGCGGGGATG
>JAITNI010000115.1 GCA_031290535.1 Zoogloeaceae bacterium | reverse complement strand
CAGTTCTTCCTCGATCTTGGCGCAGATCGCCACCACCGGCGCGCCTTCCTGGGCGGCGTGGGCGCGCAGGCGTTCCAGATGCGGGTTTTGTGGCTCAAAACCATCTTCCAGCACGTTGCCCACATACATGGCGGGCTTGATGGTGAGGAGGCACAGGGGTTTCAAGAGCGCTTTTTCGTCGTCCGTGAGCGGTGCGGTGCGGGCGGGCTGTCCGGCGGTCAGGTGCGGGAACAGTTTTTCCAGCGCGGCGACAAGTTTTTGCGCGTCCTTGTCGCCGGATTTGGCCTTTTTGCTGTCGCGGTTCAGCGTGCGTTCCACGGCGGCGAGGTCGGCCAGCGCCAGTTCGGTGAGGATGGTCTCAATATCGGCAATCGGGTCGATCTGACCGGCGACGTGCACAATATTGGGGTCGTCAAAGCAACGCACGACATTGACGATGGCGTCCGTTTCGCGGATGTTGGCGAGAAACTGGTTGCCGAGTCCCTCGCCTTTGGAAGCGCCCGCCACCAGCCCGGCGATGTCGACAAATTCCACAATGGCGTGCTGGATTTTTTGCGGCTTGACGATTTCGGCCAGCGCGTCCAGCCGGGGGTCGGGCACTTCGACAATGCCGACGTTGGGTTCAATGGTGCAAAACGGGTAATTGGCCGCTTCAATGCCCGCCTTGGTCAAGGCGTTGAACAGGGTGGATTTGCCAACATTGGGCAGGCCGACGATGCCGCATTTGAGACTCATAGCGTTTCCTTCATGGTAATTTATGCCTTGCGGTGCAACAGCCGTTGCGCCTTTTCGTAATCGCCCGCCGCCAGCGCGGGCCAGGCGTCCAGACTGCTGGCGAGCGCGGCTTCGATAGCGGGCTGTTCTTCCGCGCGGGGGCGGGAGAGGACAAAATCCACCACCTGTTGCGTCATCCCCAACTGGCGCGGATGCCCAATGCCGAGCCGCAAGCGCCAAAAATCCGGCGTCGCCAGGGCAGACTGGATGTCTTTCAGGCCATTATGTCCGCCATTGCCGCCGCCCTGTTTGAGGCGGATACCGCCGGGCGGCAAGTCCAGATCATCGTGGATGACCAGCACTTCGTTCGGGAGCATCTTGTAAAAGCGCGCCAGCGCCCCCACCGCCTGACCGGAACGGTTCATAAAGGTCGCCGGTTCCAGAAACCACACCTCTCCCTGCCGTCCGGCGTTGCCAAAAAATTTGGGCTGCGGCGCAAGGCGAACGGAAAGTTTTGCGGCCAGCCGGTCGACAAACCAGAAGCCGACATTGTGGCGGGTGGCTTCATAATCCGGGCCGGGATTGCCGAGGCCGACGATCAGACGGGGAGGAGGAGAAGCGGGCATGGGCGAACACGAATAAGAAAGGGCGCAAGTATAGCGGTTTCCATTATTTTCCGTTCGTGTCCTTCGGTTCTTCGACACGGTTCAGGATGCTCGAATCCCTGCGTATGGCGAGTTTGGTGAGCCATCGAACCACGTGCCCTTCGACAGGCTCAGGGCGAACGGTTTTTAATCCCGTTCGTGGTGAGCCTGTCGAACCACGGCTGCGCTTCCTTTGACAGAAGCGCCCAGAATGCGTGGAAGGACAAACGGGCGAGAAGATCAGGACGGGAATGGCAACAGGGCCGAAAAAAGGCCGCCAGCGGATTCAACCGGGGCGGCCTTTTCGTTCCCTGAAAAATCAGACCGCCGCTTCGGGGGCTGCGCCTTCGCCGGCTGCCGGGGTTTCCGTTTCTTCTTCCGCGCCACCGCCTTTCTTGGCGATGCAGGAGACCACCGGCTGATCGCCGTGGTGCACGATGGCTTCAACGCCCTGCGGTAGTTTCAGTTGGGAAATGTGCAGGGAATCGCCAATCTGCAAGTCTTGCAGGTCAACCTCGATGAAGGCGGGCAGGCTGGCGGGCAGGCAGGCGATTTCCAGTTCGGACAGCACGTGCGCGATCTGGCCGCCATGCAGCTTGACGCCGGGGGCAATGTCCTGATTCAAAAAGTGCAGCGGCACTTTCTGGTGCAGTTTTTTCTGCGCGTCGACGCGCTGAAAATCGATGTGCAGCGCCAGGGGCTTGTAGGCATGAACCTGAAAAGCGCGCAGCAACACCTGTTCCTGCTTGCCTTCAAGGTCGATGGTCAGCACGGAAGAATGGAAGGCTTCCTTGCGTAGTCCCAGATAGAGCTGGTTATGATCGAGTTCGATGACTTCGGGCGGCTGACCCGCGCCATAAATGATGCCGGGAACCTTGCCCGCGCGACGCAGGCGGCGGCTCGCACTCGATCCCTGCAACGCGCGTTTTTGAGCATTGAGAACAAATTGCATGATAACTCCAGTAAAAAGATGCCGACCCGCGACCAGGCCAGCGGTTAAAAAAACTTAATCGAGAAACAGTGACGACACGGAATCGTCGCTGTTGATGCGGCGCATGGTTTCCGCCAGAATCTGCGCGACGGACAACTGGCGAATGTGGCAGGAACGAGCCGCATCTTCGCGCAGCGGAATGGTGTCCGTCACCACCAGCGAATCGAGGTCGGAAGCATCCACCCGCTCCACGGCGGAACCGGACAGCACCGGATGCGTGCAATAGGCCACCACCCGCTTCGCGCCGCGTTGCTTCAAGGCCGTGGCCGCCTTGCACAGGGTGCCGGCGGTATCGACCATGTCGTCCATGATGACGCAGGAGCGACCTTCCACATCGCCGATAATGTTCATTACTTCGGCCACATTGGCCTTCGGGCGGCGCTTGTCGATAATCGCCAGATCGCATTCCAGCCGCTTGGCCAGCGACCGGGCGCGGATGACGCCGCCGTGATCGGGCGCCACCACCAGCGGCTGTTCATAATTTTGCCGACGGATGTCTTCCAGCAAAATGGGCAGCGCGTAGATGTTATCGACGGGAATATCAAAAAAGCCCTGAATCTGCTCGGCGTGTAAATCCATCGTCAACACCCGGTCGACGCCCGACGCCATCAGCATGTTCGCCACCAGCTTGGCAGCGATGGGCACGCGGGAAGAGCGGGGGCGGCGATCCTGACGGGCATAGCCAAAATAGGGGATGGCGGCGGTGATGCGCCCGGCGGAAGCGCGCTTCAGGGCATCGACCATCACCAGCAATTCCATCAGGTTGTCGTTGGTGGGGGCGCAGGTGGATTGCAGCACGAACACGTCGCAGCCGCGCACATGTTCCTGGATTTCCACATTGATTTCACCATCGGAAAAGCGGCTGACATGGGCGCGCCCCAGATTCACTTCAAGAGCAGCCGCCACATCCACGGCCAGTTTGGCGTTGGCGTTGCCGGAAAAAACCATCAGACTGTTGTAAGGCATTGTCTTTCCCTGCCGGGCGTCCATCCGCCTGAAATTGAATCGGGCAGGCGAGAACCTGCCCGGAAAATCGGTGGCTGGGGAAGAAGGATTCGAACCTTCGGATGCCGGAATCAAAATCCGGTGCCTTAACCAACTTGGCGACTCCCCAGCAGCTCGTCACTACCACTTTGCAGCGAACGAGGCGCGCATTATACAGGGTTTTTATTTTTTGGGAAGAGGTGGGGGGCATCGGCACCCAGAGCGATTGCGTGAATGCCATGTGCGTAAAGTCTGCCTTGCCGCTTGCCGTCCCTTCTCCCACTTGTGGGTGAAGGTGACCGGAAGGTCGGATGAGGGAAGGCCGTTCAGAATGCGGAAGCGTTTCTGCAACGCAGCCTTGTGAAGTGCGGGAGAGCTTCTGCTCCCGCTTTGGAAAGCGGCGGCAAGCCGCCACACTCCATATGCATGAATGTTCAAATTCCCTGCGCGAAGCGCAGCAAATTATCCTCCCTTGACAAGGGGAGGTGCAGGAGGGGTTTGAGAGGGTTCAGATTGTACAGATCCCAAACCCCCCTCAATCCCCCCTTGTCAGGGGGGAAGCCCCATCTGGAGCCGCTCCCTAAAGAGGGGGTTTTCCCAGACGTTCCGGCAGGGCGAGGAGGGCAGCGCGGTTGCTGGGGGAAAAGCAGCGTTCGGCGGCACTTTGAAGCGGCAGCCAGCAGCAGGCGCGGTGTTCGGCGGGGGCGAGGCGGATGGGCGCGGCGGGGGGAATCGCCAGGGAAAACACATGCTCGGTGTTGCGGGTGACGCCGGGCGCGTAGCGGTCGCGCCATTCGGGGAAAATGTCGTACTCCTCCGCCAGATGCCAGTCGAGCAGATCGGTGGCGGCGGCGAGGATGCCGGTTTCTTCGGCCACCTCGCGCAAGGCGGTCTGTATTAGCGTCGCGTCCGTCGCTTCCCGGCTGCCGGTGACGGATTGCCAGTAGCCCGGATGCAGGGCGCGTTCCAGAAGCAGAATGTCCAGTGCCGGAGAGTGAAGGATGACCAGCACGGAAACGGGGATTTTGTAGGGAGGCACGGTATTATTCGGGCGGTTCAATGATAAATCCAG
>JAITNI010000111.1 GCA_031290535.1 Zoogloeaceae bacterium | reverse complement strand
CTATATCAATAAAGCGCAGGTAGGGCGCGGTGTCGATGGTAATGCGATCCAAAAAAGTAGCGTAAAAAGGGGCGGCAAACTACGACTGCTTACTCAAGCCCCCCCCTGCGTCAATCCGTTCCTCCCCGCCCAGATAGGGCCGTAGCGCGGTGGGAATGCTGATGCTGCCGTCAGCGTTCTGGTAGTTTTCGAGAATCGCCACCAGCGTGCGCCCCACGGCGAGCGCCGAGCCGTTCAGGGTGTGCAGAAGTTCCGGCTTGCCCTTCTCGCTCCGGAACCGCGCCTGCATCCGCCGCGCCTGAAAGGCTTCAAAATTGGAGCAGGAGGAAATCTCCCGATAGGTGTTTTGCGCCGGTAGCCAGACTTCCAGATCGTAGGTTTTTGCCGAGGAAAAGCCCATGTCGCCCGTGCACAGCACAATGCGCCGGTAAGGCAGTTCCAGCTTTTCGAGAATGATTTCCGCGTGGCGGGTGAGTTCCTCATGCGCCGCCCAGGACTGGTCGGGACGCACGATCTGCACCAGTTCCACCTTTTCAAACTGGTGCTGGCGAATCATGCCGCGTGTGTCGCGTCCGGCGGAACCCGCCTCAGAGCGAAAGCAGGGGCTATGGCAGACCAGTTTCAGCGGCAAGTTTTCAGCCGCCAGAATTTCGTCCCGGACAAGGTTCGTCACGGGCACTTCCGCCGTGGGAATCAGGTAAAACGGCGCTTCGTCGCCGCCCCGGAGAATCTTGAACAAATCCTCCTCGAACTTGGGCAACTGCCCGGTGCCAAACAGGCTGTCCCGATTGACGAGCAGCGGCACATAGACCTCGGTGTAGCCGTGCTCGCGGCTGTGGGTGTCGAGCATGAACTGGGTCAGCGCCCGCTGCAAGCGCGCCAGCGCGCCCTTCAGCACCACAAACCGTGCCCCGGAAATTTTGGCGGCAACGGCGAAATCAAGCAGCCCCGCTTTGCCCTGCAAGCCCTCGCCAAGATCAACGTGATCCAGTACGGGAAAATCGAAGGCGCGGGGCGTCCCCCAACGTTTGATTTCGACATTGGCCGTCTCGTCCGCGCCAATGGGCACGGATTCATGCGGTAAATTGGGCAGCGCCGCGAGAATGGTGTTGAAGGCTTCCAGCAGGACGGACAACCGCGCCTCCGCCGCTTCCAGTTCCGTTTTGAGCGCTGCCACCTGCGCCAACACGGCGCTGGCATCCTCGCCCTTGCCCTTCAGGACGCCGATCTGTTTGGAGAGTGAATTCCTCTGATTCTGCAATTCCTGCGTCCGCGCCTGCAAGGTCTTGCGCTCGCCTTCCAGCGTGGAAAATTCCGTAAAATCAATGACCTTGCCACGGGTGGCGAGGCGTTCGGCGACAAAATCAAGCTGGCTGCGGAGAAGTTGGATGTCAAGCATGGGTGTGTTCTGTTGTGACGCGAAGCAACGCGAAAACCGTGATTATACGCGAGGCATAGGAAAGACGCCGAGTTTATGCGGTGATTCATTTGGTGACAGGGAATCAATGGCAAGGAGATTCATGCGATTGCCCTGATACGAACCCCGCCGCCGTTCCCCGTGCGTTTCTGTAGAAGCCAGCCCCCGGCGGCGGTACAATGCCCCCCTTTGCCTCGCAACGGAGAAACCATCATGCCGCAATATCGTTCCCATCTTTCCACCCACGGTCGCAACATGGCGGGGGCGCGTTCCCTGTGGCGGGCGACGGGGGTCAAGGAGGCGGATTTTGGCAAGCCGATTATTGCCGTGGTCAATTCCTTTACCCAGTTCGTGCCGGGGCATGTGCATCTGAAAGACCTGGGGCAACTGGTGGCGCGGGAAATCGAGGCGGCGGGCGGGATTGCCAAGGAATTCAACACCATCGCCATTGACGACGGCATTGCGATGGGGCATGACGGCATGTTGTATTCGCTGCCCTCGCGCGACCTGATCGCCGATTCGGTGGAATACATGGCGAACGCCCATTGCGCCGACGCGCTGGTATGCATTTCCAATTGCGACAAAATCACGCCGGGGATGCTGATGGCCGCCCTGCGCCTCAATATCCCCGCCGTGTTCGTCTCCGGCGGGCCGATGGAGGCGGGCAAACTCGCCAAAGCGGATGGCAAGCTCGCCAAGCTCGACCTGATCGACGCGATGGTCAAAGCCGCCGACGCCAGCGTGTCGGACGCCGATGTCGCCGCCATTGAGCGTTCCGCCTGCCCCACCTGCGGCTCCTGCTCCGGCATGTTTACCGCCAATTCCATGAATTGTCTCACCGAAGCCCTGGGTCTGTCGCTGCCCGGCAACGGCACACTGGTCGCCACCCATGCCGACCGCAAGGCGCTCTTTTTGCGCGCCGGACGGCTGATTGTCGACCTCTGCCAGCGTTATTACGAAGGGGAGGACGCCAGCGTGCTGCCGCGTGCCATCGCCAGCAAGGCGGCCTTTGAAAATGCCATCAGTCTGGATGTGGCGATGGGCGGCTCCACCAACACCGTGCTGCATCTCCTGGCCGCCGCCAGCGAGGCGGGGGTGGATTTCGGCATGGCCGACATCGACCGCATTTCCCGGCAGGTGCCCTGTCTGTGCAAGGTCGCGCCCGCCACCGACAAATATCATATCGAGGACGTGCATCGGGCGGGCGGGGTGATGGGCATTCTGGCCGAACTCTCCCGCGCCGGACGCATTCACCGCGACACTCCCACCGTGCATACAAAAACCCTCGGCGAAGCCATCGACACCTACGATGTCGATACCGCCGCCAACCTCGGCATTCTGGAATTCTACAAGGCCGCCCCCGGCAACGTGCCGTCGCAGGAAGCCTTTTCGCAAAACAGGCGCTGGCCGGAACTCGACCTTGACCGCACCCACGGCTGCATCCGCAACCTCGCCAACGCCTATTCGCAGGACGGCGGGCTGGCGGTGCTGTACGGCAACATCGCCGA
>JAITNI010000073.1 GCA_031290535.1 Zoogloeaceae bacterium | reverse complement strand
AGGTGCAAGAAGGGGTTCGTCTCCCCCTCCTCGGGCGTCCATTCCCTGGTCAGCGCCCACGCCGGATTGCCCAGCAAGGCGTGATATTCCGGGTGGCGGTTGATGATGTCGGCCGCCCGCAATTCTGCACCGCTCAGGGGCTGCTGTTCTTGCGATTTTTGCCAGACGCCACAAAAAAATCGGCGCGCTTCGTCACGGGAGGGAGAGAACATGAGGTTTCCAAAAAATAGAAAATGTGGCGAACATGGCGTTCGCCGAAACGGGGGACGGACGGACTGTCCGGTACTCCTGATTGGCGGGAAAATCACACACCAAAGCGGGGGCTGATCGTGCGCTCTGGATCGAAATCTGTGCGTGCCGACCTCGATTGGCTGTGCGGGCAAGAATGGGGGCATTGTTTCGTAAAAGTCCTGCGTTATGGCGGCAAAGTCTTCGATTGATGCGGCTCCTGCCGGATTTCCAGCAGGCTATCCTCCCAACTGGCGTGTTTTTCCAGACCGAGCAGGTTTGCCGTGGTCGCGGCGAGGTTGGCGAGACCGGCCTGTTCCAGTGGTTTTAGCTTCAGTCTGCTGCCGCTCACATTGTCGTAGAGGATGAGCGGAACCGGGTTCAGGGTGTGGGCGGTTTTGGCCTTGGGGGTGTTGTCCGGGTTCAATTGCGGCGCTCTGGTTTTTTTGTCCAGCTCGAACATTTCATCGGCATTGCCGTGGTCAGCGGTAATCAGGGCGACGCCACCGGCGGCGTCGATGGCTTTGAGCAGGCGTTCCAGCGCCAGATCGACGGCTTCGATCGCCAGCGTCGCGGCACGGAAATTGCCAGTGTGGCCGACCATGTCGCCGTTGGCGAAGTTGCAGCGCAGGAATTGGTATTGGCCGCTCTGGAGGGCGGCGATCATGGCATCGGTGATTTCGGCGGCTTTCATCCACGGGCGTTCTTCAAAGGGAACGATGTCGCTTGGGATTTCCTGCCAGGTTTCGCCCCTGAATTTGCCGGAGCGGTTGCCGTTCCAGAAATAGGTGACATGGCCAAAATTCTGGGTTTCGGAACAGGCAAATTGCGAAATGCCCGTTCTGGAGAGCCATTCGCCCAGCGTGTTCTGGATGGCCGGGGGCGAGACGAGAAAGCGCCGGGGCAGTTGCAGGTCGCCATCGTACTGCAACATGCCCGCGTAATGCACTTGCGGCCAGCGCACGCGGTCGAATTTGTCGAAGTCGGCAGATTCAAAGGCGCGGGTAATTTCAAGGGCGCGGTCGCCGCGAAAGTTGAAAAACACCACAACGTCCCCATCTTCCACCGTGCCAATGGGTCGTCCCTGCGCCGCGATGACGAAGGGCGGCAAATCCTGGTCGATCACGCCGGGGCGGCGCGCGCGCAGGGTTCGCACGGCGTCCGTGATGCTGGCAAACGGTTCGCCTTCGCCCAGTACATGCGTTTTCCAGCCGCGTTCCACGATGGCCCAGTTGGCTTCGTAGCGATCCATCGTTATCACCTGACGTCCGCCGCCAGAGGCGATGCGGGCATCGAACGTGGCATCGGAAATTTGCGCCAAAAAGGCTTCAAAGGGCGTAATGTAGTCCAGCGCGCTGGTTTCGGGCACGTCCCGGCCATCCAGCAGGGCGTGAATCCGCACGGTCTGGACGCCCTCGGCCTTGGCCTGGACGATCATGGCGCGCAGGTGGTCGATGTGGCTATGCACATTGCCGTCGGAAAAAAGGCCGATGAAATGCAGCGTATTTTTTTTGCCGGGAGCGAATCTTGCTTGAGCCATAAGCTCCCGCCAGACGTCGCCCTGCCAGAGGTCGCCGGAAGCGATGGCCTTGGCGACCCGCGCCGCGCCTTGCGCGTAAACCCGACCCGCGCCGATGGCGTTGTGGCCGACCTCGGAATTGCCCATGTCGTCGTCGGAGGGCATTCCCACCGCCGTGCCGTGCGCTCGCAGGGTGATGTTCGGAGCGTGGGCGAACAGCCGGTTCAGCGTGGGTTTTTGGGCGGCGGCGATGGCGTTGCCCGTTTGGGTGGCGGAAAGGCCGTAGCCATCCAGCACGATTATCACGACTGGCCCCGGCACGCCGGGGAAAGTGAAAAGTTTTTGCAACATAAAGTAGATTCCTGACCGGAAAAGGGGTCAAATAAAGGGATCAGAGAACAACACGGCGGCAACAAAATGCCTGACCGGGCAAGTATCCCGGCTGGCAAGGCTGCCGTCAACGCAAGGAAGGCAAAAATTCATGACTACCAACACCAACGCAACGGGCAATTCGGCGCGACGCGCCCTCAATCTGGGCCTGCAAGGCGGCGGCGCGCACGGCTCCTATAGCTGGGGCGTGCTGGACGCCCTGCTGGAAGACGGGCGCTTTGACTTTGACGGCATCAGCGGCACCAGCGCCGGGGCCATGAACGCCGTGGTGCTGGCCGATGGCCTCATGAAGGGGGGGCGGGAAGGCGCCCGGCGCGCCTTGGCGGAATTCTGGCAGGCCGTGGCCGACAGCGTGCCGCTGGATCTTTCCATGCCGGTGGCGGGCGGCGAAGGCGTGGCGCTGTTGCCCACCACCAAGATGATGCTCAACTGGACGCAATATTTTTCGCCCTACCAGATCAATCCGCTCAATTTCAACCCGCTGCAAAAACTTCTGGAGGCGCGGGTGGATTTTGACGCCCTGCGGACGCACAGCCCGGTGCGCCTGTTTTTAGCGGCCACCCACGCCAACACGGGCAAGCTGCGCTTATTTCGCAACCCGGAAATTTCCGTCCATGCCGTGCTGGCCTCCGCCTGCCTGCCGATGTTGAACCAGGCCATCATGATCGACGGCGAACCGTACTGGGATGGCGGTTATGCCGCCAATCCGGCAGTGTTCCCCCTGTTCAACGAATGTGATTCAAGAGACATCCTGCTGATTCTGCTGGCTCCGCCCGTGTATGGCGACACGCCGCGCAAGGTGGAGGAAATCCGCGCCCGCACGCTGGAATTCGCCTTCAACACCAGCCTGTTGCGGGAAATGCTGCTGTTTGCCCATGTGCTCAACTACAGCAGCGACCACACGCCGCCGGAAGCGGAAAAAGGCTGGACAGGCAGTCGCGGCCTCCTGCGCCTGCTGGGCCGCGCCCCTCAACCGGGTCTTTCCGGCTTCGAGCGGCAAATGGTGGAAACCCGCTTCCACCTGATCGAAGCAGAAAACCTGCTGCGCCAGTTCGGTAGCGCCACCAAAATCGCGGCAGACTGGCCGTTCCTGAAAAAACTGCACGACATCGGCTACGCAAAAGCCAAAAGCTGGCTCGCCGAACACGGGGAACAGGTGGGAAAGGAAACGTCCTTTGATCTGATTGGGCGGTTTGGGGTGTAG
>JAITNI010000045.1 GCA_031290535.1 Zoogloeaceae bacterium | reverse complement strand
TCAGCCCGAACGGTTGGGAGTTGTTCAGAGTTTCCAAAGCATCCGCCCTGGGCGTGTGCAACGCGCCCCTACAGGTTGGGGGCATCCGGTTTCTATTGCGAACCGGCACAATACCCTAGCAAAGAAGTCAACTATATCGGCTCCGGGGGGGATTAGTCAACAATTTTACTCAGGTATTGTTGGGGGTCGAAGGCGTCGGCGAGCTGCGCCGCCACCGGAACGCCTGCCGCCCGTAATTCCTGTCGCAAGGCGGCCAGACGCCGGTCGTTTTCCGCCGCGTAATGGAGCAGGGCGCGCACCGTGGCGGCCAGCGGGTCGTCCTGCCCGCCGCCGACCGCGTAAGCGGCAAAATGGGCAGCGGCGTTTTCCGCCCCGGCGGTCGGCGACGTTTGTGTCTCCAGAATACGCGCCGGAATGCCGATGGCAGTCGCCCCGGCGGGCACATCGCGGGTCACGACGGCGTTGGAGCCGATCCTGGCGTCCGCCCCAACGGTAATCGGCCCCAGCACTTTCGCTCCCGCGCCCACCACCACCCGGTCGCCCAACGTGGGATGCCGCCGTCCCTTGTCCCAGGACACGCCGCCCAGGGTCACGCCGTGATAGAGCGTCACATGGTCGCCAAGAATGGCCGTTTCGCCAATCACCACACCCATGCCGTGATCGATGAACAGCCCCTTGCCGATCACCGCGCCCGGATGAATCTCAATCCCGGACAACCAGCGGGTCTGGTGCGCCAGCCAGCGCGCCAGCCATTTGAAGCCCCAGCGCCAGAGCGGATGCGTGACGCGGTGCGAGGCCAGCGCGTAAATGCCCGGATAACAGGTCAGCACTTCCCAGGTCGAACGGGCGGCAGGATCGCGGTCACGCACCGAACGAATGTATTCGCGCAGGGAAGAGAACATGGGCAGGGCGCTCCGGGGACACAAAGACGGGATTGTAAAAGCCCCGCATCATTCCTTCAAGGATTATCCGGGCTGCCGCTTTTTATGGCGCAGCGAAGACAGCAGCGCCAGCCCGATAAAGGCGACGCCAATCAGCCCGGTCACGATTTCCGGGACATGCGCGACCATCCCCGCCAGCATGATGAGCGCCAGCGCGCCAATGGCGTAATGCGCCCCGTGCTCCAGAAACACGTATTCATCCAGCGTCCCCTTTCTGACCAGATGCACGGTGAGCGAGCGCACAAACATGGCTCCGATCGCCAGCCCCAGCATAATCAGCACCACGTCGCGGGTGATGGCGAACGCGCCGATGACGCCGTCAAAGGAAAAGGAGGTGTCCAGCACTTCCAGATACAAAAACGCCGTCACGCCATTGCGCTGCACGAGCCGAACCGTCTGTTCCCCGGCGGCCTCATCGACAAAAAAGGCGTCCAGCGCGCGCACGGCCAAAAACAGAATCACGCCCCCCAGCCCCGCGCCCAACAGGGTGAGTTTGACCCCCTCCCCCACCGGCAGCCAGAGATAGAGGCCAAACAAAGTCGAAAGCGCCAGCAGGACGCCGATGGATTCAATCCGCCCCCAGTCGGCGCATTTTTTCTCCAGCGCCCCCAGCCAGTGCAATTCTTTTTGCCGGTCAAACAGAAAGGACAAAAACACCATCCACAAAAACATGCCGCCAAAGGCCGCGATGCCCACATGGCTGGCCGCGAGGTGTTCGGAGTAGATTTCCGGCTGCTCCAGCGCCATCCGTCCCACTTCGACCATGCCCAGACCGGTGGCGATGGCGACAATGGCAATCGGGAAAAACAGCCGCATCCCGAACACGGCAATCAGAATGCCGACCGTCAAAAAAATCTGCTGCCATTTCTCCGCCATCGTCTTGAGGACGGAAGCATTGACCACCGCGTTATCGAAGGAAAGGCTGACTTCCATCACCCCCAGCGCTGCCGCCAGCAAAACCGCCGCCCCCGCCCCCATGCCCCGCGTTTCTCCCCAATAAGCGGAAAGCGCCAGACAGACAAGCGTGACAAAAAAGGAAAGGCGAAATTCTTTCATGACGGAGTGTTCCTGTGCGGGTTTTTGGACATCCTGCGGGCGTCCTTGAGTGTCAAGCGGTTCCAAGTGAGGCTTCCCCCCTGCGAAGGCCGAAGGCCGGAGAACAGCCACAGGCTGGTCTCGCGTTAGGGAAACTCTGAACAACTTCTAACCGTTCGGGCTGAGCCTGTCGAAGCCCTTGATTTTACAGGAGTGCCCTTCGACAGAAGCTCTCAGGGCGAACGGGATTAATCAGAGGTTCCTAGTGAGGCTTCCCCCTTGACAAGGGGGGATGATTGAGGGGGGTTTGGGGACGTTCAGACTGCCGCCGCCGCAAAACCCCTCCCGGCCTCCCCTTGTCAGGGGAGGAGCAAAACGAAACCCCTCCTGCACCTCCCCTTGTGTGCGGCTTTGCCACATTCCGCTGGCGCTGAACCTTCGTTCAGAGCGTCCAGCCAATCTGGCCTTGCGTCTTTTTCTGGTAGTACCAGATATTCGTGCGGCCGGCGATGTAGGCCGCCATCACCAGCCCCACGATGCGGTCAATGAAGCTGAACAGGACATTTTCCGGCAAAAAGAGGAACACCACGCCGTATACCACAATGATGCCAAAAACCAGGACGACCTGCCGCCAAAGTCCCAGCACCGCCAGATAAAAAATGCCAAAAAAGAAGGCCCAGACATTGGCGATGATCTTGACGCGATCACCAAATGACAAGGCATTGATCGCGGCCTGCTGCTCCGGGGTAAACCGCTGGAAGCCGGGCGCGCCATATTGTTCATAAAAACTGAAGCGATATTTCCATTTTTCGCTCAAGTCC
>JAITNI010000035.1 GCA_031290535.1 Zoogloeaceae bacterium | reverse complement strand
AACCCGCCCAGACAGGGTCAGGGCGGCGGACGTGGCCAGCAACAACCCCTCCGTGCCGGGAGAGCTGGCAGTGGCGGCGGCGGACAAAACGGACAACGGCAGGGACAGAAGCCGGAAGTCCACCGCTCCGGGAATCGCGGCGGCGGCTATGGCAGCGGCGGTCGCGGCAACAGCGGCGGCCATCGCGGCGGACGCGGGTAATCTGTTCCGCAGGTTTTTCTTCCCGACTCTCCGGCGCAAAGCGCGGCAATTATTCCTCCCCTGACGCAAGGGGAGGGCAGGGAGGTTTTTTTTAGGGGCTTCCGTCTGCATGACGCACTCCCGCACGAAATGTTTTGAAATCGGACAATTGTATGCCTCCCTATCCTGTTTCTGTTTTGGAAAGAGGCGCGTTTCAGGGGAGCGAGATAAAATATCTGCCGGAGCAACCGCATGACTTCATCGGCAAAACCTCTTTTCTCTCACAAAAAATTCTGGGCGCAGCGCTTTGGCGTCGCCCCTTTTTTGCCCATGTCCCGCGCCGAGATGGCGGCGCTGGGCTGGGATTCCTGCGACGTCATCCTGATTACCGGCGACGCCTACATCGACCATCCCAGTTTTGGCATGGCGCTGGTCGGTCGGCTTTTGGAAGCGCAGGGGTTTCGTGTGGGCATTCTCAGCCAGCCGGACTGGCGGTCGGTAGCGGATTTTCAGCGGCTGGGAAAACCCAATCTGTATTTTGGCGTCACGGCGGGCAATATGGATTCGATGGTGAATCGCTACACCTCGGAGCGCAAAATCCGTTCCGACGACGCCTACACCCCCAACGGCGACCCGCATCGCCGTCCCGACCGGGCGCTGACGATTTACGCGCAGCAGGCCAAGGCGGCGTATCCGGGTGTGCCGGTGGTGCTGGGGTCGATCGAGGCCAGCCTGCGCCGCGTCGCCCATTATGATTACTGGAGCGACACCGTGCGCCGCTCGGTGCTGCCCGATTCCAAGGCCGATCTCCTGATCTACGGCAACGCCGAACGGGCGCTGGTGGAACTCACACATCGCATGGCCAGAGGGGAGCCTATCCGCGACATCCGAGATTTGAAGGGTACCGCCTTCATGACGCCACGCGGCTGGAAGCCGGGGGAGGATTGGGGGGAGGTGGACGCGAGCACACTGGATGCGCCCTCCCCTGTCAAGGGGAGGGCCGGGGAGGGGTTTGCGGCGCTTGGGGTTGAAACGGCGGTAGTGCCAAGCGGAACCGCCCAAAACCCCCCTCAATCCCCCCTTGTCAGGGGGGAGGCAGGCCGTGCCCGGTTTGCGCGTGGCGCAGAATTCAACGCGGAATTCAATCTTTACCCCAATCCCTACGCCATGCCCGCCCAGAGCAGTTGCGATAGCGCCCCTGCCGACTCTGCCACCGTCTGTCCCCTCGTTTTCACCCCGGCACAAAAAATCCTGCGTCATCATGCGGCGCGGGAAAAAACCGTCCTCCGCCTGCCGGCCTATGAAGCGGTGAAGGACAATCCGACGCTTTACGCGCACGCCTCGCGCACCCTGCATCTGGAATCGAATCCCGGCAATGCGCGGGCGCTGGTGCAGGCGCATGGCGAGCGGGATGTCTGGCTCAATCCGCCGCCCCTGCCGCTCACGACAGCGGAAATGGATGGCGTCTACGATCTCCCCTACGCCCGCGCCCCGCATCCGGCCTATGACGGCAGCAAAATCCCCGCTTGGGAGATGATCCGTTTTTCGATCAGCATCATGCGCGGCTGCTTTGGCGGCTGCACCTTTTGCTCGATCACCGAACATGAAGGCCGCATCATCCAGAGCCGCTCGGAAACCTCCATCCTGCGCGAAATCGAGACCATCCGCGACCGGACGCCGGGATTCACCGGGGTCATTTCCGACCTCGGCGGGCCAACGGCCAACATGTACCGGCTCGCCTGCAAGGACAAGGCCATTGAGGCCGCCTGCCGACGTCTCTCCTGCGTCTATCCCGGCATCTGCGAGCGGCTGGATACGAATCACGACCCGCTGATCGCACTGTACAAAAAGGCCCGCGCCCTGCGCGGCGTCAAAAAGGTGCTGATCGGCTCCGGCCTGCGCTATGACCTCGCCATCCGCTCGCCGGAATATGTGCGTGAACTGGTCACGCATCATGTCGGCGGCTACCTCAAGATCGCCCCCGAACACACCGAGGCCGGGCCGCTCTCCAAAATGATGAAGCCCGGCATGGGCAGCTACGAGGCGTTCAAACGCCTGTTCGAGAAGTTTTCCCAGGCGGCAGGCAAGGAACAATACCTGATCCCCTATTTCATCGCCGCCCACCCCGGCACGAGCGACACGGACATGCTGAATCTCGCGCTCTGGCTGAAAGCGAACCAGTTTCGCCTCGACCAGGTGCAAACCTTCCTGCCGACGCCGATGGCGCTTGCCACAACGATGTGGCACAGCCGCAAAAATCCCCTGAAGCGGGTCAGCGAGACGGCGGAGACGGTCGAAATCGCCCGCGCCGCCGGACAACGCAAGCTGCACAAAGCCTTTTTACGCTACCACGACCCCGCCAACTGGCCTTTATTGCGCGAAGCCTTGAAACGGTTGGGACGCGCTGATCTGATTGGCAATGGGAAGAAACATCTGATTCCCAATTTTCAACCGACGGGGACGGGGGAAAAATGGGGCGACAAGCGGGTTTTCGGCGTGGGCAAGGCGGCGGGAACGTCTGACCGGACAAGGATGGAAACCGGGGAGAAAACGAAAAACCAGACGAAAAACCCCCGGCGCAGGCCGAGGTAGGGGAAGGAAGGGCATTCCATAATGTAGCGATTCCCACAATTTTCCGTTCATGGTGAGCTTGTCGAACCATGCCCAACGACTAGGCTCAGGACGAACGGGGGATGGATGATTATGGGAACCGCTATACCCCCCCTTTCCTGCACCTCCCCTTGAGTGCGGCTTTGCCGCAGCATTCCGCTGCGCGGAACCAGCCTTGCGGCTGTCCTGCGGCCTGGTCAGGGGAGGATGATTTGCCGCGCTGCGCGCAGGATTTGGACGTTCATGCGATTGCCCTGTTTTTACCACTGGAGCGGCACGGAGCGCGAACGGGCAAAAAGGCACCGCTAGGCGTGGACAAAACGCTGTACGCCGCCTTCTGTGCCCAACAGCAGCACATCCGCGCCGCGTCTGGCGAAGAGGCCGTTGGCGACGACGCCGACGATCTGGTTCACTTGCGCTTCCAGCGTCGCCGGGTCGGGGATGGCAAGGCCGTGCACATCCAGAATCACGTTGCCGTTATCGGTGACAAACCCCTCGCGCAGCCTGGGGAGGCCGCCCAGTTGCGCCAGTTGTCGGGCGACCTGCCGGGTTGCCATCGGGATGACTTCTATCGGCAGGGGAAAACGCCCCAGCGTTTCAACCTGTTTGGAGGCGTCGGCGATGCAGATGAAGGTCTCGGCGGTGGCGGCGACGATTTTCTCCCGCGTCAATGCGCCGCCGCCGCCTTTAATCATGGCAAGGCCGGGGTCGATTTCGTCCGCGCCATCCACGTAGAGGGAGAGGCGTTCCACGTCATTCATCGCCACCACCCGGATGCCGAGCTGTTCCAGACGGATTCTGGTTGCCTCGGAACTGGCGACCGCGCCGCCCAGACGTCCCTTGAGGGGCGCGAGGGCGGCAATGAACAGATTGGCGGTGGAACCCGTTCCCACGCCAAGAATGGCGTTCTGGGGCAGGCGTTGGGCGACTTCCTCAAGCGCCGCCTGGGCGACGGCCTGTTTCAATTCATCCTGGGTCATGGCGAAAAAGAGAAGGGGAGTTGGCAAGGCGGACATTCTACTGCCGGAAGCCTGCGCCGCCCAAGTCTGGAATGGGTGGCAAGGCAATCGCATGAATCACCTTCTCTGTCGCCCAAGCCCTCTTTAGGGAAACTCTGATTAACCCCGTTCGCCCTGAGCTTGTCGAAGGGCACTCCCTGTAAAATCAAGGGCTTCGACAGGCTCAGCCCGAACGGTTAGAAGTTGTTCAAAGTTTCCTTAGAAAGCGGACGAGGAATGTTCATCATTGCGCCCCTCAGCCACGCGGATGATGTTGTTGGTGC
>JAITNI010000327.1 GCA_031290535.1 Zoogloeaceae bacterium | reverse complement strand
CAAGGAGGATCTGGCGGTGGCGGCGGATATTCGGATTTTGTACGGGGGAAGCGTCAAGGCGGCCCATGCGGCGGCTCTGTTCGCCCAGCCCGATATTGATGGCGCGCTGGTTGGCGGCGCGGCTCTGGTTGCGGAAGAATTTACGGCAATATGCCGGGAAGGTTTTTAACGGTAGGCATTCATGAACTGGCTTTATTCTCTGGTGTTGGCAATTCATATTCTGGTGGCGCTGGGCATTATCGGTCTGGTGCTGATGCAGCACGGCAAGGGCGCGGACATGGGGGCGGCGTTCGGGAGCGGAGCTTCCGGCAGTCTCTTTGGTTCGTCCGGGGCCGCCAACTTTTTCAGCCGCAGCACGGGGGTACTGGCAACGGTGTTTTTCATCACCAGCCTGGTGTTGGGTTATGTGGCCTCTTCCGCGCCCAAAGCGTCTGGCAGCGTGATGGAGGGCGTGGTACAATCCGCCCCTGCCGCGCAACCGACAGAAGAAACCCCAACGGTCGAACCGGGTGCGGCGAGCGCTTCAGAAGAGAAGGAAATTCCCCGCTGATTTTTGGTGCAGGGGGTTTTGCCTCACAGTTTTTTCAGCCGACGTGGTGAAATTGGTAGACACGCTATCTTGAGGGGGTAGTGGCTTAGGCTGTGCGAGTTCGAGTCTCGCCGTCGGCACCAGATTCAAGGGGGAAGTCTCAAGGGGCGTCATCGCTGTGTGGTGGCGCTTTTTGGTAAGGAGACGCCCTTTTTTGGCAGGATTTTGTGTCTTGTATAAGATATAAAATCTTGAGGTCATCGAAGAACGAAAGCGTATTCATGCTGGAAAACTATTTTCCGATTTTGATGTTCATCCTCGTGGGGCTGGCAATTGGAATCTTGCCGGTGTGTATGGGGTGGTTCATTGCGCCGCACAAGCCGGATGCGCAAAAACTCTCCGCCTACGAGTGCGGCTTTGAGGCGTTTGAGGATGCGCGCATGAAGTTTGATGTGCGCTATTACCTGATCGCCATCATCTTCATTCTCTTTGACCTTGAGATTGCCTTCCTGTTTCCCTGGGGGGCGGTGTTCAAGGACATTGTCGCCAGTGATTCCTTCAAGTTTTTCGGCTTCCTGGAAGTCGTGGTTTTTCTGTCCATTATCCTGGTCGGCGACGCTTACGCCTGGGCCAAGGGCGCGCTGGATTGGGAGTAGGGCATGTCGATTGAAGGTCTCATGAAACAAGGGTTCGTCACCACCTCGGCGGACGCGCTGATTAATTACGTGCGGACGGGTTCGATGTGGCCGATGACCTTTGGTCTGGCCTGCTGCGCGGTGGAGATGATTCACGCCGGTTGCGCCCGTTACGATCTCGACCGCTTTGGCGTGGTGTTTCGTCCCTCGCCGCGCCAGTCGGATGTGATGATTGTCGCGGGCACTCTCACCAACAAGATGGGCGCGGCGCTGCGCAAGGTGTATGACCAGATGGCGGAGCCGCGCTGGGTGATTTCGATGGGGTCGTGCGCCAATGGCGGCGGCTATTACCATTATTCCTATTCCGTGGTGCGCGGCTGCGACCGCATTGTGCCGGTGGATATTTACGTGCCCGGCTGCCCACCGACCGCCGAGGCGCTGATCTACGGCATTATCCAGTTGCAGAACAAGATTCGCCGCACCTCTACCATCGCCCGTTAATTTTTTCCTGATAGCCTCCTCATGTCCGCCAAGCCGATCTCTGCCAAGCTGGAAAAACTCCAGGAAAATCTGAAGACCCATCTGGGCGCGCGTCTCTCCACACTGACGCGGGCGCTGGGCGAAATCAGCATCGAAGTGTCCGCCGCCGATTACGCCGCCACGCTCCTCCTCCTGCGCGATACGCCGGAACTGGGTTTTGCGGAACTGATCGACCTCTGCGGCGTTGATTATTCCGCGTATGGCGAAAACTGGCCGGGCAAGCGTTATGCCGTGGTGCTGCATCTGCTTTCCATTGCCCACAACTGGCGGGTACGGGTGCGGGTGTTTGCCGAAGACAACGCTTTCCCGGTCGTCGCCTCCGCTACTCCGGTGTGGAATTCGGCCAACTGGTACGAGCGCGAAGCCTTTGACCTGTTCGGCATCATTTTTGAAGGGCACGAAGATTTGCGCCGCCTCCTCACCGATTATGGTTTTGTCGGCCACCCTTTCCGCAAGGATTTTCCCGTTTCCGGGCATGTGGAAATGCGCTATGACCCGGAAGCCGGGCGCGTCGTTTATCAGCCGGTCACGATTGAGCCACGTGAAAACACGCCACGCATCCGCCGCGAACCCACCTATGGCGGAAAGAGCAACGAAGGGAGCGTCGCATGACCGACATTCGCAATTACACGCTTAATTTTGGCCCGCAGCATCCGGCGGCGCACGGGGTGTTGCGGCTGGTGCTGGAAATGGATGGCGAAGTCGTCGAACGCGCCGATCCGCACGTCGGCCTCCTGCATCGCGGCACCGAAAAACTCGCCGAAACCCGCACCTGGGTGCAGTCCGTGCCCTACATGGATCGCCTCGATTACGTCTCGATGATGTGCAACGAACACGCCTACTGTCTGGCGGTGGAAAAGTTGCTCGGCGTTGAAGTGCCGGAGCGCGCCCTGTATGTGCGGACGATGTTCGACGAAGTGACGCGCATTCTGAATCACCTGCTGGGGATTGGCTGCCACGCGCTCGATGTCGGCGCGATGACGATGGTGCTGTATACCTTCCGCGAGCGCGAAGACCTGATGGACGTCTACGAAGCGGTATCCGGGGCGCGGATGCACGCCGCCTACTACCGTCCCGGCGGCGTCTACCGCGACCTGCCCGACCGGATGCCGCAATACAAGGAATCCCCCTGGAAAAACGCGGCGGCGGTGAAAGCCTTCAACGCCAACCGGCAGGGGTCGCTGCTTGATTTCCTGGAGGATTTCACCGAGCGCTTCCCCAAATACCATAGCGAATATCACACCCTGCTCACCGACAACCGCATCTGGAAGCAGCGGCTGGTCAATATCGGCGTCGTTTCGCCGGAGCGGGCGCAGCAACTCGGCTTTACCGGCGCGATGCTGCGCGGTTCGGGTATCGAGTGGGATTTGCGTAAAAAGCAGCCCTACGCCGCCTATGACAAAGTGGAGTTTGATATTCCGGTGGGGGTCAATGGCGATTCCTATGACCGCTATCTGGTGCGGATGGAAGAAATGTTGCAGTCGAACGCCATCATCCGGCAATGTATTGGCTGGCTGCGGAAAAATCCCGGCCCGGTGATGTCCGCCGATTACAAGGTGTCGCCGCCGCCCCATGCCGAAATCAAGTCGAACATGGAGAGCCTGATTCACCACTTCAAGCTCTTTTCCGAAGGCATCCACGTGCCGGAGGGCGAAGCCTACGCGGCGATTGAGCACCCCAAGGGCGAATTCGGCATTTACGCCATTTCCGACGGCGCCAACAAACCCTACCGCCTCAAAATCCGCGCCCCCGGCTTTGCGCACCTGGCCGCGATGGATGAAATGTCACGCGGCCACATGCTCGCCGATGTCGTGACCATCATCGGCTCGCAGGACATTGTGTTCGGCGAGATTGACCGCTGACGCCATGTGGATTATTCGCTCCCTCCTCGTTCTGATGCTGCTGATGTCCGCCGCCGCGTTTGCGGAAGATGCTGTGCAGCGTCCTGGCGCGGTGCGGGCGCTGGAAGTGGCTTATCAGCACTTTGCCGCCGAACTGGCGCAGCGCCCCGCGCCACTTAAGCCGAGGCCGGGAAGCCAGGAGGCTACGGCGGCGTTTCTGTCGAGCATTCACAATTACCACATCACCATTACCGAAAGCGGCGAGACGTTTGAAGTCTATTTCGCCCCGAAGCAGAAAATGTTGGGTGGCGACCGCACTTACCAGTTGGACAAACAGGATTTTCGTATCCTGAATGTGGTACGGGGGCAATAAGGCAATGTCAAACCTGTTCCCGACCCCCCGCAATTTTTTAACGCTCATGGTGCTGCTGCTCTCCGCCACGTTTGTCCCTCCGGCGCTTGCCGAAGAGGCCGCCGTACCGCAACCGTCACGCTATGGCGTGGTACGGGCGCTGGAAGTGGCTTATTCGCACTTCGCCGCCGAACTGCCGCGTCGCCGAACGGGCGTTTTGGCGGAGGCGCGCAATTACCGCATCACGATTACCGAGGAAAAGGCGGCCTATGTGGTTTTCTTTTCTCCGCACGAAGCGGTCATTGCCATTCTGGATGCGGACTGGCGCTATGAAATTGACCGACAGGATTTTCGCATCCTCAGTCTTACAACCGATTGGGCTTGATTCGACATGTTTACCCCCGACACCCTGCAAAAATTCGACCGCGAGGTCGCCAAATACCCGGATGACCGCAAGCGTTCCGCTGTCATGGCCTGTCTTGCGCTGGCGCAGGAGGAACAGGGCTGGCTGTCGCCCCAGGCCATCGAGGCCGTCGCCGTCTATCTGGGTCTGCCGCCGATTGCCGCTTACGAGGTCGCCAGTTTTTACAATATGTATGACCTGAAACCGGTCGGCAGATACAAGCTCACGGTGTGCACCAACCTGCCCTGCGCGCTCTCCGGCGGCTACCACGCAGTAGCCTATCTGGAAGAAAAACTTGGCGTCAAGATCGGCGAGACCACGCCGGACAGCAAGTTTACCCTCGTCGAAGGCGAGTGCATGGGCGCTTGCGGCGACGCGCCCGTGCTGCTGGTCAACAATCGCCGCCTATGCGGGCAGATGCGACCAGAACACATCGATGCCCTGTTGCGGGAGTGCGAATAATGGCCATCCTCGGCACCATCAACCCGGTCATCATGGCCGGACTGGACACCGGCAACGCCGACAACTGGCGCTTGTCCGCCTATCTGGCGCGGGGCGGTTACGCGAGGCTCAAAAAAATCCTCGCGGAAAAAATCCCGCCAGAACAGATCATCGCCGAAATCAAGGCCTCCGTTTTGCGCGGACGTGGCGGCGCGGGCTTTCCCACCGGTCTCAAATGGAGCTTCATGCCGCGCTCCTTTCCCGGCGACAAATACGTGGTCTGCAACACCGACGAAGGCGAGCCGGGCACCTTCAAAGACCGGGACATCCTGCGCTTCAACCCGCACGCGGTGATTGAGGGGATGGCGATTGGCGCCTATGCCATCGGCGCGAACCGGGGCTACAACTACATCCACGGCGAAATCTGGGAAGTGTACAAACAGTTCGAGGAAGCGCTGGCCGAAGCCCGCGCGGCGGGGCTGATCGGGCAGAATATTCAGGGTTCCAGCTTTGGTTTTGAACTCTTCGCCCACCACGGTTATGGCGCGTACATCTGTGGCGAGGAAACGGCGCTGCTGGAATCCATCGAAGGCAAAAAGGGACAGCCGCGCTTCAAGCCGCCCTTCCCGGCTTCCTTTGGCCTGTACGGCAAGCCGACCACCATCAACAACACGGAAACCTTCGCCTCCATCCCCTTCATCCTGAACATGGGCGGCGAAGCCTTTTTGAATTTGGGCAAGCCCAACAACGGCGGCTGCAAACTCTTTTCCGTCTCCGGCCACGTCAACCGCCCCGGCAATTACGAAATCCCGCTTGGCACCCCGTTTGCCAAACTGCTGGAACTGTGCGGCGGCATTCGCGGCGGGCGCAAATTAAAGGCGGTGATTCCCGGCGGCTCCTCCTCCCCCGTGCTGCCCGCCGACATCATCATGGACTGTACGCTGGATTACGATTCCATCAGCAAGGCCGGTTCCATGCTCGGCTCCGGCGCGGTGATCGTGATGGATGAGACCGTCTGCATGGTCAAGGCGCTGGAACGCCTCTCTTTCTTTTACCACGAAGAATCCTGCGGCCAATGCACCCCCTGCCGGGAGGGCACAGGCTGGCTGTATCAGGTGTTGAAGCGGCTGGAAAACGGCGCGGGACGGCCCGATGATCTGGATTTGCTGCTGGGCGTCGCGGGCAACATCGCCGGACGCACCATCTGCGCCCTGGGCGACGCAGCCGCCATGCCGGTGCAAAGTTTCGTGAAACACTTCCGGGATGAGTTTTTGTATCACATCGAACACAAAACCTGTCTGGTGCCGAAAGACGTGCAGTGGGCGGGGAGCGGGTTTCATGAGGGGGCGGCATGACGCACGGAATAGAGGCCGCAAACCCTTCCCCCTCCCTCCCCTTGTGTGCGGCTGTCCTCCGGCCTTCGGCCTTTTCACGTCCGGCTGCTGTATGGAGTGCGGCGGCTTGCCGCCGCTTTCAAGTTAGCGCGAGCTTTCCGCGCTTTCAAAGCGGGAGCAAGCTCCCGCACTCCATAAGGCGTATAGGGCGGAGTGGCTTCCCCCCTGTCAAGGGGGGAGTG
>JAITNI010000325.1 GCA_031290535.1 Zoogloeaceae bacterium | reverse complement strand
TGGCGGGATTCGCGCAGCAGCTCGCGCAGGATTTCGTAGGCCACAGTGCGGACGGTCTTGATTTCGCCGCGCCCGCCGCAGGTGGGGCAGGTCTCGCACAGCACATGCGCCAGAGATTCGCGGGTGCGTTTCCTTGTCATCTCCACCAGACCGAGGGCAGTAAAGCCATTGACGGTCAGACGGGTGTGATCGCGTTCCAGCGCCTTGTTGAAGGCGGCGAGCACTGCCTGACGGTGTTCCGGCGTTTCCATGTCGATAAAATCGACAATGATGATGCCGCCCAGATTACGCAGGCAAAGCTGGCGGGCGATGGACTGTGCGGCCTCAAGATTGGTCTTGAAAATGGTGTCGTCAAAATTTCGCACGCCCACAAAACCGCCGGTATTCACGTCAATGGTGGTCATGGCTTCGGTTTGGTCGATAATCAGGTAGCCGCCGGATTTCAGCTCCACGCGCCGCGCCAGCGCCTTTTCGATTTCGTCCTCGACGCCGTACAGGTCAAACAGCGGGCGCTGGCTGGTGTAGAGGTCAAGCAGCGGCGTCACCGTGGGCGTGTATTCGGCGGCAAATGCTTGCAGTTGCGCGAAATTCTCCGGTGTATCGATGACGATGCGGGAAGTTCCCGAATTCACAAAATCCCGCAACACCCGCTGCGCCAGATGCAGTTCCTGATACAACAGACTCGGCGACGCGGCCACCCGCGCCCGGTCGCGGATGTCGCCCCACAGTTTGCGAAGATAGGCGATGTCGGCGGTCAGTTCCTCGTCCGTGGCGTTTTCGGCCATCGTCCGCACGATAAACCCGCCTTCTTCATCCTTGGGCACCAGCGCCGTGAGGCGCGTCCGCAAGGATTCGCGCTCCGCCATATCCTCGATGCGCTGTGAAATGCCGATATGGTTATCCTGCGGCAGATACACCAACATGCGACCAGCGAGTGAAATCTGGGTAGAAAGCCGCGCCCCCTTGCTGCCGATGGGGTCTTTGATGACCTGCACCATCAGGCTTTGCCCTTCGGTGAGCATTCTTTCGATGGGTTTTTCGCGCTCATGCGGCTCGGCGTGCGGGTCGCGGGTTTGCCAGATGTCGGCGACATGCAAAAAGGCGGTGCGTTCCAGATTCACTTCGATGAAGGCGGACTGCATCCCCGGCAGGATGCGGCTGATTTTCCCCATATAGATATTGCCCACCAGACCCTGACTGGCGGTGCGTTCAATGTGGAGTTCCTGCACCACGCCCTGTGCCATGACGGCGACGCGGGTTTCCAGCGGCGAAAAATTGAGGAGAATTTCTTCGGACATGGCTCGTCAAATGGCAAAGTTTTCAACATTCTACCTGAAGCCTTCCTTCTGCCCGGAATTTCCTGCGTCGAAAGGGAAACCGATTCGGGTACGACAGGGCGCGATGGCCGGCTTGTCGTCATCATTCCCCCCTATAATAGGTGTTCCCGTTCGCGCCTGTCGCGGGGGAAGCGCGCTGCAATTTTCCAATGCAAGAAAGGGTTGTCATGAAAACCGCAAAAGTGTTCGCGTGGGTTACGTTGGCGAGTCTGGTCGTGCTGCTGGTACTGGTCGCGCTGGGGGCGCTCTTCATGCGGGATGAAGCGCTGCATCCCGACACGGAAAAAATGCTCCACCACCAGCCGCCGCCGGTTCCGGCGGAAGCCAATATCTTTGTAGCGCGGGTCGGATTTGACGCGCCAGCGGGCAGCGATTTTGTCCGGGTGGGGGAAGAGATCATCCAGCGGGTCAATCAGGGGCAAAAAATCATGCCGGACGCCGAGCGTCTGGAATTCAGCCTGCCGATCTATGCATATCCCTGCGCCAAGGAGGTGACAGAAAACTGTCTGGAGGAGATTCATGCGGATGCGGACAATATTCTCAGGCTGATGGAAGAAAACGGAGAACTGGCGGAGCGTTATCTCACAATGCAGAACATGCCGGTTTATGTCGACATCAATAGCCGCCTGCCCTGGAGCCTGTCGACGAATGGCATGGAGGTGACAAAGATTTCAAGGCTTTTCTCCGCTGCTGCCGTGCTGTACATCCAAGACGGTAAAGTGGCCGAAGGTCTGGGGATGATTGGAAAGGACATGGAATTTCACCGCCGCATCTTTGCCTCGCCGCAAGCCGCCCTGACGGACAAAATGATTGCGCTGGCGAACATCCGGCAGCATGTCATTTTGTTGAATTTGCTGATTGAACAGGGGAAGCTCAACGAACACACAGAGACGGCGCGTTTTTTGTTGAGGCCGCTGGCAGCGCCGAGGGACAGCATTATGGATGCCTTTCTGAAAGAAAGGGTTTATTTCTTGCGGGAATTCGCCGATACCCAGAATTCTCCCGTTCAACAATTCCTTGGCGTGCTTGTATTCTTGATGCAAACAGGCGGTTTCGGTGACGATGATCTCCTGGACTATCTGGCTTTTTTTGTGGCCAAAAAAAACATGTCCCTGAATTTCCAATATGCGCTGGAAGTCAAGGCGCAGGAAATCCTGCGCGAAATGCCGACCTCCCAGCTTCCTTCTGTGTACGATACTTTTGAGCGCCAGTTATCTGAAAGCATGGGCTGTGTCAAAACCCGCTTTACTGTGTGCTGGAACTGGCGCAATTCTGGTGGTGAGTTTTTGTCTTTCAAGTTCTCGCCAGGATATGTGTCGTCTCTGCTCAGAGTACACGATCAGGACGCCCACATTCGTTTGGTGCGTGCCCAACTGGAATATCAACTGGCCGCAAAGAATCCGGGCGTGAATTTGATGTTAGAAAAGACCCCGGAACAAATCCTGCCAACGCTGGGCGCGGAAACTTTCAACCCTTACACCGGCCAGCCATTCGAGTTTGATTCCGAACGCAAAACGCTCATTTTTCAACCCGCCGACCCTTCCTGGAAAAGACAGAACAAGCCGCCTCTGGAAGTCCGCTTGCTGTCATGAAAAAGAGAAAATTCTTCCGCCGTTTATTGCTGGCCTGCTTTTTGATGTTGTGGGGCGGAGGCTTTTTTATGTTGCGAGATGCGCCCCTGCATCCCGGCGTGCAGGCGGCGCTCGACTACCAGCCGCTTGATGCCGCCCCGGAGCGCAATGCCTTTGTGGCGCTGGCGGGGTTTAACGCGCCAGCGGGCAACAACTTTATGCAGGTTGGAATGGAAAATATCCGGCGTTTCAGGGCAGGACATGCGCCACAAAGGGAACCGCTGCCTCTTGCATTTGCCCATGCTACCCCCTGCCATGTCAAAGAGGCTTACGATTCCCTTGCAAAGCTCCATGCCGATGCAAAAAAGATTCGTCGCTTCAGCGCAGAAAATCAGGAAATGGTGCGGCGTTACCGGCTCATGCAGGCCATGCCAAACTATATCAACCGCCTTGCTTCGTCTTTTGGAGGCGAAACGGATTTTTTACGCTATCGTGATGTGCGATGCGTCTCCGAAACCTTGTTTGCCGAGGCGATTCTGGAGATTGAAGAGGGCCGTGCCACCCAAGGACTCGACTTCATCGAAAAAGACCTGGCATTTTATCGCCGAATATTTGCTTCGGCAGAGGCAACCCTGCTCGATAAACGGGTGGCCTTGCAACACATTGAACAACAGCTTACGCTTGTTGGTTTTCTGATTGAGCAAGATGCACTGCGCGGTCACGAAGAAAAAGCGCGCCTGTTGCTCGCGCCGCTGGACGCGCCGCGAGCGCATCTTCTGGAAGCCTTGGAGAGAGAACGCATTGATTGGCGGATTCAAAAAGTAAGTGCAACAACGAGCATTTTGTTAATTCAACCTGA